>JAUSHZ010000015.1 GCA_030648255.1 bacterium | reverse complement strand
CTTAACAAAATATCTATTTCTAACCTCTCCGCTTCTTTGATGTGGCTACCTTTTTTGTTTTCTTTATTTTCTATTTTTTGCTTGTTCATATGGCGATATTCTATATCGCCAAGTGTTCGGTTTCAAACTGGAATTCAGGGTGGCTGAAGCTCCAAAGAAAGACGACAAGAGTATGGGAGGAGGCATGCCTCCAATGGGAGGAATGGACTACTAGGCAATTTTGCCGGTGCAAAATTGAAATTTTTAATTTTTAATTTTAAATTTTTAAACAAGGGGAACACAAAACCGTCTTAATTTTATCTGGGCGGTTTTGTTTTGCGCAGACCTTACAATTACAGTTTCAATGCGGTCGCTTTCATATTGTAATTTATTTAAGAGATTTCCAAATTATGTCAAAAAGTTCGCAGTGCGTGTTGGCAATATTTTTGTTTTCAATAACCATAGCCATGGCTGGCAATGTTAGCTGGTGAATAATAACCCTTGAGGGGGTAATAATTAAGTTGGTATTTAGAGATGTTTTTTTGGGTAATATTTTAATCTTTTCATTGAAATTTCTTTCTATTTCTTTGTGTTTTCTTGCCAGAGGAGAATCCTGGAGGATTAGCTTGATATTGATATTAAGTTTTGCTCTTTGCCTGACAAATTTAGCAAAGTATCGCTTATCTAGGCCGAGCCAAATCTCTTGGTTGCCTATAACCAAGTAATCGTCATGAGGCCGCATGCTTTTGAGGATATTTTCGTACACCGACTTAACAGCTTTTATGCCTTCGTAATATTTAATCAAGCTTTCGCTGTCTTTTTGGCTATAAAGCAAAGAAAATTCAGGCAAGCTTTTCTTAAGATGCTCTCTTTTGGCCTCTAGTATTAAACTTAGTTTTTCTGGGCTTTCAGCTGCAAATAATTTCTTCCACCCCTTTATTTCTATGCTCATCAAACCCTTTTGCTTAAGGGATTCTATAACCGAATAAACAGTTGTTCTTTTTAGTTCAGCGGAAGTGGCGATTTTTAAAACAGTTGATGGCCCAAGCGTTAAAGCAACCAAATAAACAGAGGCCTCTTTTTCATTAAGACCTAAATCGAGCAAGGTCTTTTTTAGTTTCTCATTTTGCATAAAAGTGTCTGATAATTAGTCAACACTTATAACCTATAATATTGCATAGATAAAGTCAATATAATCTATCTGTCGACAAATTTGACGAATATTTTGAAAATGCTAAAAAGGCACTAGTAAAAAGATCAAGAAAGGAGTGATAAAGATGGAGAGCTTATTAAAAATACTAAGCATGCTACTTTTTCATAAGTCATTTTTTATCGTGTCCTATTTTATTTTTATTCGTCCAGCTAGCGGCATGAAAAAATTAAAATATGATATTATTTTTTCGGCTTTAGTTTTAGCCGAATCGATTTACGAGTGGATAAAGGAGGTAATGTTATGAACCATCAACTTTATAAGCAAACTAAACATCATCAACACGAGAAGTACAAGGCTAATATCATTTTGTCGCAGGGGCATGTTCTCAAAGACTTTAAAGTCGGCAAAGGGGTTTTAAGACCAGAAAAAATGACATCAATATGGCTCGCCCGTTACTTGTTTTTTAACAACAGGGTTTTTGCTGATAAGGTTGTATTGGACCTTGGATGCGGGACTGGTATTCAAGGGGTTGTTATGGCACTATACGGTGCAAAGAAAGTGCTATTTTCAGATAAATCTGAGGTTGGTTTTAAAAACACCAAAGAGAATGTTAAAAAATTTGGGGTGTTAGGTATCTCTGAGTTTTTTTGCGGGGATTTATTAGAAAAGATTTCTAAAGATTCTGATGTAGGGCTAATTGTTTTCAATCATCCATTTTTCTCGGACCCTGATGAGAATGCGCCTGAAAGCATGTTGGGGCCGGGAGAACTTGTCCATAGATTTTTTGAGGAAGCCAAAGAAAGGTTTCCATCTACTCCAATAGTCATGCCTTATTATCATAAGGCAGGGCCTATTAACGACCCGGCTGAACAGGCGCCTAAACATGGCTACAATGTAACCGAAAGGTTACGGCTAGATGTGCGGACTGGCCTACAAAGGGGACCAGTCTCAATATATGAGATTAGACTAGCCTAAATAATAAAAATCCCCCCTTGTGCTTGTGGAAGGGGGGATTTTTAGTTATAATGGGGTTGTATGAAATGCCCAACACATCAAGCAGAAGAAATGAAAAAGGCGATGTTTTATAACACCGAGGTTGATTATTGCCCAATATGCTTAGGAGTTTGGTTTTCAGAAGATGCTCTTGTGCAAGCTAAAGATGAGGCTGATAAAACGCTACAATGGCTTGATGTTGATTTATGGAATGAGGCCACAAAGTTTCAAGTGGGCAAAACAGCCAAGATTTGTCCAGCTGACTTTGTTCCGCTTTATCAAGTTAATTACAACCATTCAGATATTAAAGTGGATATTTGTAATTTTTGCCATGGTGTTTTTCTTGATAGAGGAGAGTTTAAAAAGATTATTAATTATTTAAAGAAAAAGAAAGCTGATGAAATTTTGCATCATTATTTAAGGAGTTTGGCTCAAGAGGGCAAAGAGATTTTTGTGGGCCCAGAAACATTTAAAGAGGAAGTTGATGATTTTATGGCCGTGGTAAAATTATTCAATGATAAGTTGTTAGTTCAGCATCCGGCAATCGCAATTTTTATTGCTAATCTGCCAAAATAAAGGTTTTAATTAAAATAAATAAAAAAATAAATATATGACAATGTTAATAATTTTAGGTGTCATTGTGTTGCTCGTGGCTATTGTGGTTATTTTTTACAATAGTTTGGTTAGTTTAAAAAACAGGGCCCAAGAGGCCTGGGCGGATATTGATGTTCAGCTAAAAAGAAGGTACGATTTGATTCCAAATTTAGTAAATGTGGTAAAAGGTTACGCCACTCACGAGCGGGAGTTATTTGAAAAAGTAACTCAAGCCAGAGCAAATGCTATTGGCGCTCAAAGCGTTGCTGATAAGGCAGAAGCAGAAAATGTGCTTTCGGGAACATTAAAATCATTATTTGCAGTATCTGAAAACTATCCAGATTTAAAAGCCTCGGTTAACTTTTTAGAGTTACAAAGAGAGTTAACTGACACTGAAGATAAAGTTCAAGCAGCTCGAAGGTTTTATAATGCTAATGTGCGGGATTTAGCAATTAAAATTGAGTCATTTCCTTCTAATATTGTTGCTAAAATTTTCAACTTTAAAAAAATGGATCTTTTTGAAATTGCAGAGCCAGCCCAAAAAGAAGCTCCTCAAGTGCAGTTTTAATTCCCCGAGACCCGACCCGCTCTGGAGGCCGGGTCTCTTTTATCTTATGTGTAAATTAATTAAAGCTAAAATATTTTTCTTTATTTTTTCAATAGTTTTGTCTATTGGCGGTTTTGCTTTGGCTCAGGAAAAAGTAAGCAGTTTTGATGTGCAAGCGCAGGTTCAAAAAAATAGTTCGGTTTTGGTGCGAGAAAATATCTTTTATGATTTTGGTTCAGAGTACAAACACGGAATTTATCGGGATATTTATGCAAAAGATATTGATGTTGAGGTAAAAAGTGTGATTGATGGAAATGGCAACAAGTATAAGTATGATTTATTAAAAACAGGTGATAATATTAGAGTAAAAATTGGCGATTCTAATCAAACAGTCACTGGAGAACATTTTTATTCTATTACCTACTTAGTTAAGGGTGCTATAAAATTTTTGCCAGACCACGACGAGCTTTACTGGAATGTTACAGGAAATAACTGGACTGTGCCAATTGAAGCAGTGGTCGTGGATGTGATTTTAATAAAAAATACCCTTGGCGAGAAAGACATTCAGCTAAAGTGCTATACGGGTAAACTTAACTCTACTGGGCAAAATTGTTACAGCGCAGGAGTTTCTAGTGGACCAGCAGATAGGGTGGCAGATTTTAGAACAAACAGTACGCTTCAAGCTGGCGAGGGGCTAACAGTTGTTGTTGGCTGGCCAAAAGGTGTTGTCAGCCCGCCAAGCACGCTGGAAAAAATTAGTGATTTTGCTAAAAAATATTGGCCATTTACCCTGCCCATTATTGTTTTTATTTATTTATTTTCTGTGTGGTGGAAAAATGGCCGGGATATTGAGCTAGATAAGGCTATTGTTGTCCAATATGATTTGCCAAAAGAATTAAAACCTCTCGAGGTCTCCTATATTTTAAATCAAAAAGTAGAGCCTGTAGATTTTTCTGCTACTATTGTTGATTTGGCAGTTAAGGGGTATTTAAAAATAAAAGAAACTGAGAAAAAGCAATTTATTGGTCAATCTAAAGATTGGGTCTTTATTAAACAAAAAGATTTTGAGAATGACAACACGCTTGAAGAATTTGAAAGAAGACTGCTAAGGGGAATTTTTGGCTTTGGGGCTGAAGTTGCAGTTTCTGATTTAAAAAAAGATTTTTATAAAGATATAGATGATGTAAAAGACAAACTTTCCGAGAATATGGTGCTTGAGGATTATTTTGTTTCCAACCCAAGCGATATAAAGAATAATTATATAACCATTGGCATTTTATCCATTTTTATAATGTTTTTTGTTGGAAATTTCTTTGGATTTTTTAAGTGGATTATTGGCCTAGTGGGCGGATCTTTTTCTAGCCTTAGCGCCACGCTATCTTTTATTATGTGCGGGGTTCTATTTTTAATATTTGCTCCTTTTATGCCAAAGAAAACTAAAAAGGGAACAGAGGCAATGTGGTATATTTTGGGCTTTAAAGAATACATTACCAAAGCAGAGAAGTATCGGGCGCAGTTTCAGGAAAAAGAAAATATTTTTGAAAAGTTTTTGCCCTATGCTATTATATTTGGCTGTACCAAAAAATGGGCTAAAGCATTTGAAGGGATTTATAAAACACCGCCAACTTGGTATGAGGGCGCGGTTTATGGAGTGTATTTTAGCCCAATAGCTTTCTCTAAATCCTTGGAAACCTCAATGGCAAGCATTGGAACGTCTCTGGCTGCAAGGCCGGGTGGGGGCGCTTCTGGCAGTGGATTTTCTGGAGGGTCATCAGGAGGTGGATTCGGTGGCGGTGGCGGTGGCTCATGGTAAAATAAAGAAAAAACTTTATGGCGACATTATACACACAAGCAGATAGCAATATCAGAAAAACTTGGTTCTTAATAACCGTGTTTTTGGTTTTTATAATTGGGCTTGGTTGGCTATTGGCAAAATATTTTGATTCTCCGAGTATTTTGTATATTGCCGTGTTTTTTAGTATTTTTTCATCAATCGGCAGTTATTGGTGGAGTGATAAACTGGTTTTAGCTATGACCCACTCACAACCCATTGAAGAAAAAGATAATCAAGAGCTTTTTCATATTGTGGAAAATCTTTGCATTGCTTCGGGTTTGCCAATGCCAAGAATTTATATAATGCCCGAAGCCCAGCCAAACGCTTTTGCCACGGGTAGGGATAATAAGCATAGCATTGTTGTGGTAACAGCTGGTTTGTTGCAACGCTTAAACAAAACAGAAATTGAAGGGGTTATTGCCCACGAACTAAGCCATATTAAAAATAAAGATATATTGTTGCAAACCGTGGTGGTGGTGTTGGTTGGCGTGGTGGCAATACTGGCTGATTTCTTTTTGAGAATGAGTATGTTTGGCGGATTGCGTTCTAATGATGACGATTCAAAGGCAGGAGCTATAATGTTGGTTTTAACTTTGGTGGCAGCTATTTTAGCGCCAATTGCCGCTACTTTAGTTCAATTAGCAATTTCTCGCAAGCGGGAGTTTTTAGCTGACGCCTCTGGCGCTTTATTAACCCGCTATCCCGAGGGGTTAGCCAGCGCTTTAGAAAAAATAGCAACCGACCCAAGCCCAATGCGTTCAGCCAACAATTCCACTGCCCATTTATTTATTTCCTCCCCTTTTAAAGGCAAGTGCGCTGGCAACTGGTTAACCAAACTATTCTTAACTCACCCTCCCGTAGAGCAACGCATCGCCGCCTTGCGCGGGCTTAAGGTTTAGGGTAGTATTCGATTATATTTAAGGAAGGGTACTAAAGTGGTTTAATAGAACGGCCTGGAACGCCGTGCCTCGTAAGAGGCTCGTGGGTTCGAATCCCACCCCTTCCGCACTTGCCGAGTTAAGCAAATATCCCTAGGTTAATATATGACAAGGAGTCGTTTTATTTAAGTGTGTTTTTATGAATAGAAAAGATATTCTGAAAAAGATTTTTGTCGCTCCTCATTTTTTTATCTATCATGAATACTTTGACATGATGCAAAAATTCTTTGAAAATCAAACTTCAAAAGAAGTTAAACAGATAAAGACGAAATATGGTAAGAATTGTCTTAAGAGAATTAGCAAAGGAGAAATTCCAATCAGTAAAGAAGAAGAGCTGAGGAAAGAACAAGTTCTTAGTGCAAAGCAATTTAAGCGTTGGAATGAAAGAGAGACGGATTGTTTTCTTGCCTATGTTGAATTAAATGATGTAGCAAGCAAGTCAAAGGCTTTTTATAATTCTTTTATCATTTTTTTATTTGCAGATTTTGAAAATATTTTAGATGACGTTTGTAATCAATATTTTATCAAGAACAACCCAGTAGTAAGCTTAAAAGATGTTGTCGGAAAAGGTATCGAGCGTTCATTAAAATATCTAGAAAAGGTTGCTGGCTTTGATATGCCAAAGGATAGACTGTATTCAGATTTGGTATTGATTCGAGATATTAGGAACTGTTTAGTGCATGCTGGTGGAGAGACAACAGATCATAGTTTAATTCGACGTATTAAGGACTCGAAATATATATTCACCTTCAAATGCGAATACTCGTCCAATCAAATAATTGGTTTTAAGAGGGAGTACTGTAAATATGCAGTTAATTTAATTGAGAATTACCTATCCCTGAATTCCAGTTTGAAACCGAACACTTGGCGATATAGAATATCGCCATATGAACAAGCAAAAAATAGAAAATAAAGAAAACAAAAAAGGTAGCCACATCAAAGAAGCGGAGAGGTTAGAAATAGATATTTTGTTAAG
>JAUSHZ010000014.1 GCA_030648255.1 bacterium | reverse complement strand
CTTAACAAAATATCTATTTCTAACCTCTCCGCTTCTTTGATGTGGCTACCTTTTTTGTTTTCTTTATTTTCTATTTTTTGCTTGTTCATATGGCGATATTCTATATCGCCAAGTGTTCGGTTTCAAACTGGAATTCAGGTTATTATTACAATTCTAGACACGACCTCGGGAACGGCAAATTTACCAACTTTTGGCTTATTGCCAACTGGTTGGGTTAGTATGAATGTTGCCAGTTATCCATTAACGGTTGGAGAATCGACAATTGAAACAACCTTGATCGATGTCTCATCGTCTTCTAATTTTCCAACATTTAGCACCAGTTCTTTCGTAGATTTTGAAAGGAAATTTTTAAGTGGTTTGACACTTTTTAATGATAATCGGTTTCCACCAAACACTTATGGGATTAATTTGGCTAACGCACTACATGACATTGTAGGATCAAGTACTTTGACGGCTGTTCAAAAATCTGTAATAACTTTAGCAATGGATCGCCAAAATAGGGGAGATTATGTAATCATCGCAGTTTCGGATGCTGACAATCAAACAACATTTAAGGATTTTTTGCAATCCTATAACATACAATTTGCTACGCCAGAAGAAATACAGAGAAGGATTAAGTAAGAAAAACGATAAAGAACGCCCAAGAAATAAGCTTCAATAAAGCTTGTTTTTAGTTATTGAAATTATCAAAAAATAGGGGTATTCTTAAAATAATAAAAGAAAAGTTATGGAGTCATTAATTTATCAATTACCGAAGATTGTGGATGAGGGGAAAAAGGAGGTAGAGCGGATTTTGGAACGATTATCGGGTTCCAATAAATTGGCTTTGCAAACCAATGAGCTAGTTTTGCCTGCCAAAGATAATGCCACTTTATGGCAGGGCAGGAGCCAAAAAGAACAGAGCCAGGAATGGTTGAACCGTTTGATTTATGGTGATAATTTACTGGTGATGCAGGCGTTGTTGGCTGGCGATAAAGCCAATGGCTTGCCGAGCTTGCGAGGTGGGATTGATTTGATTTATATTGACCCGCCTTTTGACAGCAAAGCGGATTATCGCACTAAAATTACTTTGCCTGGAGTTGATTTGGAGCAAAAACCAACGGTTATTGAACAATTTGCTTATGCTGACACTTGGAAAGACGGCACGGTTTCTTATTTAAAAATGCTTTATCCGCGCTTGGCTTTAATGAGAGAGTTACTTTCAGAAAAAGGCAGTATTTATGTGCATATTGACTGGCATGTTGGGCATTATGTAAAAATCTTGCTGGACGATATTTTTGATAAGAAAAATTTTAGAAATGAAATAATATGGTGTTATACTGCCGCTTCCAATGCAGACAGTGATTTTCCAAAAAAACATGATACGATTTTTAGATACTCAAAAGGGAGTGATTATATTTTTAATAAAGATGATATAAGGATTCCCTACGCTGAAAGTAGCTTAGATAGAGCGAATAGAAATGTAATTGGTAGAAGTGGCATGAATTTTGAAGAAATTATTTTAAATGAAAAAGGGAAAATTCCAGAAGATTGGTGGATAGATATTCAAAGGGCTGCAAGATACCCGGGTGAAAATGTTGGTTACACAACGCAAAAATCGAAAAAATTATTAGAAAGAATCATAAAAGCATCTTCAAATGAAAATTCTATCGTGGGGGATTTTTTTGCGGGGAGTGGGACGACTGGAGCGGTGGCAGAGCGGTTGGGCAGGCGGTGGATTATGGCGGATCTTGGCAAACCAGCCAGCTTAATTATGCGAAAGCGATTGATTGACCAATCAGCCAAGCCATTTTTATACCAAAGTATTGGTGATTATCAAAAAGAAGCGTTTGCTTCCTCCAAACTTTATAAACGGGTGGGTGATTTAGCGCAAATTGTTTTGCAGTTATACGGCGCGATTCCATTTACTGACGAGCAAAACCCCAATCGCAACCTTGGCTATATTAAAGAAAGCCGAGTTTTGGTAATGGTTGACTCGCCTAATAAACTCACTGGCTTGGCAACATTAAAAAAGGCTCAAGAATTACGCAACGGGTTTTCGGGCGGTTGGGGCAAAGTGGTGGTTTTGGGTTGGAATTTTACTTATGACATTACCGAGGCCATTCATTCGCTAAACGATGATAAGTTAGAGGTTTTAGTTATTCCACCGGATTTGTTGGATAAGCTAAAAACAAAAGCCAGCTATAAAAGCTTGGTGGACAGCGGAAAAATTCGGTTTTCGTCTTTGCAGTATTTAACTGTCAAGCCAATAAAAATTGAGCCATCGCCAGCCAGCCCAGACGAGGAAATAATTATTGTAGAATTAGATAATTATGTTTTGCTTTCGCCTGATAATATCCCGTTGGATGAAAAAGATAAAGAAAAGTTGAAAACATTAATAGCAAAAGACCCGTTGGCTTTAATTGAGTATTGGAGCGTTGACCCGGATTATGATGGTGTTACTTTTCGCAGCCAGTGGCAGGATTATCGGGAAAACGAAGCCAACGACAAAGACCCTTTTCATGTTATTTTAAAAGCCAAAGTAGTTGCGCCAAAAAAATTAGGCCGTAAGATATGCGTTAAAGCCGTGGATGTTTTTGGCTTTGAAAGCATTGTCATAGAAAAGTTGTAATTTATTTAATTTATGCCATCACCAATTAGTATTGGCACAAGAGATGTGCCATTAAAATTAGCGCGGATTATTAGCCAAAAAGTTAATGAAGAATGGGAAAGCGGATCCTTGCTTGGCAAGGTTTCTTTAATTACCCAAGATTTACTAAAATTTTGGTTTCAAGAACCGCATATTCAAAACCGCAATTTTAATTTTCACGAAGGCCAAAAGCAGGCGATTTTGAATATAATTTATTTACACGAGGTTTTGGGTATTAAAACAACGCAAGATATTTATGAACAAATCGTTTTTGAATTATTGGCTGAAATTGATTCTGTTGAGCTAAAAAAGCCAAAATATGAAATACCAAAGTATGCGGTTAAAATGGCGACGGGCACAGGCAAAACTTGGGTGATGCACGCTTTATTAATATGGCAATACTTAAATGCTAAAAATGAAATTGAGCCAACAGGCAGATTTACTAAAAATTTTCTTTTGGTAGCTCCCGGGCTGATTGTCTATGAGCGATTGCTTGACGCCTACTTGGGTAAAGAGGATGAGGGAACTAATCAGAGAGTTTTTGAGAAATCGGATTTACGGCAGTTTCAAGATTTATTTTTGCCGTTTCAATACAGAGACGAAGTTTTTGGATTTGTCCAATCAGCTGTGGCTAAAAAAGAAGAGATTGGCTCTAAAATAACTGGGGATGGCTTAATTGCCATTGCTAATTGGCATTTGTTTATGGAAAAGGAGGAGGAAGGGGGCGAGGTTGTTAATAATGATGCGGCCCTAGATAACCCACAAGAAGTTATCAAGGATATTTTGCCAGTGAGGCCTGGCATAAGCGGGGGCAATGCGTTGGAAGCGCTGGATGCTAATTATTTGAGTGGCAAGGAAATTGATTTTTTGGCTGGCTTGCCGAATTTGTTTGTAATGAACGATGAAGCCCATCATATTCATGAGAATATGGTTTATGGGGAAATAAAAGAAGTGGAGTGGCAAAAAAGTTTGAATAAGATAGCCAATGGGAAAGGCGAGCGATTTATACAAATTGATTTTTCTGCAACGCCCTATGATGTGACTGGCAGCGGGCAGAAAAGAGTAAAACATTATTTTCCACATATAGTAGTGGATTTTGATTTAAAAACTGCTATTCGCGCTGGATTAGTGAAAACCATTGCCATAGATAAAAGAAAAGAGATAGTTGATTTACCTTTAGATTATAGTGCGATTAGAGAAAACAACGAGCCAATAGCACTTTCAGACGGGCAAAAGCTAATGTTAAGAGCTGGGTTGAGTAAGTTGAAAATTTTAGAGCAAAATTTTGTTGATTTTACCAAGGATACAAACGGAGCCTCAGAAAAATACCCAAAAATGTTAATAATGTGCGAGGACACTAAAGTAACGCCCTTGGTAGTTAATTTCTTTATTGAAGAAGGTTTAGCCGAGGAAGAAGTTATTAGAGTTGATTCCAATAAAAAAGGGGAAATACCAGAAGCAGAATGGAAAGAATTAAAACAGAAATTATTTAATATTGATAAGCGTAAAAATCCTAAAGTGATTGTTTCGGTTTTGATGTTACGGGAGGGTTTTGATGTAAATAATATTTGCGTTATAGTTCCCTTACGCGCCTCCACAGCGCCGATTCTAATTGAACAGACAATTGGCAGGGGTTTGCGCTTAATGTGGAGAGAGCCAGAATATAAAGAAATCAAACAAGAAAATATCAGGCGGTTGCTCGGGGAGAAAAAAGAACCAAAAAATTATTTAGATTTATTGTTAATAGTTGAGCATCCGTCCTTTATGCAATTTTATGATGATTTATTGAAAGACGGGTTGTTGGGCGAGATAGACCAAAATCCTGTAGATAGGAAAGAGGTATTGGGAGACATTATTAAAGTGGGGCTAAAAGAAAATTACCAGCCATACGATTTATATTGGCCGGTTATTATTAAAGAATCAGACGAGGAGTTGGTTGAGGGAGATTTTGGCATAGAAAAATTAGACTCATTTACCGTTTATGATTTAGAAAGTTTGCAAAAGTTTTTTAAAAAAGAGGGCGAGGAATTTGTTTCTGAGGAAATAACAGTTAAAACGCGATTCGGCGATTATATTGTTAACGCAAGTTTGTTTAACGCTCAAAGCTATAACGAATATTTGGGCAAGATTATTGATGTGATAGTCAACCGTATGGCGAGAATTGGCAACAAGAGGAGCAAGGTTTTTCCAGTGATGCAGATAAACGAAAGCGAGTTAGCGAAAATTATTGACATTTATATTAGAAATAAGCTTTTCGGAAAACAATTTGATCCATTTATTGATAATAATTGGAAGGTCTTATTATTAAGGAATGGCATTGTTACCCAACATATCATCAAAGAAATTGGCAAAGTTATTTTGGAAATGCAAAATAATGTAGAGGTAGACGAGGCCAAAGTAGAAAAGAGATCTTTTTCGGAAGTGGCAGAATTGAGGATGAGGGAAAATTATTCTTTGGAAATTACAAAAACAATTTATGAGAGATTATCCTATCCGTCAAATAAAGGAGATTTTGAAAAGAATTTTTTGATTTATGCGGACGCTGATTCGCAAGTTGAGGCGATTATGAAAGTTAATGAAAATTATCATAATTTTGCTTATGTTATATACATCAGAACAGATGGTTTTTTGGCTACTTATAGACCTGATTTTATTGTTAAAACAAAAAATAAAGTTTATTTAATTGAAACTAAGGCGGAAGATGAAGTGTCAAACGCTAATGTCCAGCAAAAACGGCTTGCGATATTGGATTGGCTTGGCAGGATAAACAAACTGGAGCTACAGGACAGGTTAGAAAAAGAATGGGAGTATATTTTGTTGGGTGAAAGCCATTTTTATGGATTAAGTAAAAACAACGCATCAATTGATGAAATTTGCGAATTGGCAAAAGTGAATCGGGTTAATGTATCTGGGAAGTTACTTTAGAGAAAATAGGGAGTGAAATGGGTGAAATGGTGGCAGGCATAATTTATAACGAAAAATCTTGGAGAAAATAAATTTATGAAAAAGAGGCAGATTATTGAACGGAATACATTTACGGAATTTTTGCTTTACACTACGCCAAACGGCAAGGGATATGGAATTTTATAACTCTAATAAATATGAGGAACTTCGCTTTTATTGATTTTCATAATACTGACGGGACAACCAAAAAACTTCACGGATTTAATGTTGATTGGATAAAGTTATATGAATTTTTGGTTAGCAAATGGAAATGCGACAAAGTTTTCTTTTATATCGGTGTTGATGAAGGAGATTTAGATACCACAGCGATGTTGGAAGATTTAACTAAAAGAGGGTGTGTTGTAAGAGCAAAAACTGTTTTTGCTTATAAAAATAAAGACAAGGAAATAGATATTTCTTGCCCATCTTGCGGAAACAGATTTATTAAAAGAATAGATATGGGTTATAATAAAAAATCTAACTGCGATGTGGATTTGACTGTTGATGCTATGGAATTAGCTGAACCAGATGCAAAATTTTATTTATTCACGGGAGACGGCGATTTTGGTTTTTTGATGGAAAATGCAATATCTAAAGGCGTAAAAATTTCCATAATATCAAGTGCGAAAAAAATAATATCTGGTCCTAGATATTTTGCTTCTCGGTTATCAGTGAAATTGCGAAAGCTTTGTGGTAAATATCCAAATGAATTATTTTTTGTTGAGATTAACGATCTTAGGGTTAAAATTGAGAGGAAATAAAAAGGAAAACGCCGTACAGGCCGGCGTTTTCTAATGATGTTATTATAATAGCAAGGTGTGTAGCCGTTTGTCAAGGTAAGGGCTTGTGGAAAAATAAAAAATAAAAATATGAGCTTATCAATCGGGATTGTGGGGTTGCCTAATGTGGGGAAGTCCACGCTGTTCCAAACAATTACAAAAAAGCAGGTGGATTGCGCTAATTATCCATTTTGCACCATTGACCCAAATGTGGGTGTTGTTGCTGTGCCTGATGAGCGGGTGGACAAGCTTGCTGTGTTAACTAACTCGGCTAAAAAAATTTATGCCACAGTGGAATTTGTGGATATTGCTGGCTTGGTAAAAGGTGCATCAGAAGGGGAGGGCTTAGGGAATAAATTTTTAGCCAATATCAGGGAAACTGATGCTATTGTTTATGTGTTGAGGGCTTTTGCTAATGAAAATATTATCAACACTCAAGAAAATATTAATCCTATCAGAGATAAAGAAATCTTAGACGTGGAGTTGATTTTTAAAGATTTAGATACAATAAATAAGAGAATGCAGGGCTTGGAAAAAGATGTAAGGGCCAAGAACAAAGAAGCAATTGCTGAATATGCAGTTTTGGAAAAAGCTAAAACAACACTTACAGAGCAGAAAATTTTATCAGAGCAAAACTTAAACGAAGAAGAACAAAGAATTTTAAAAAGTTTTCAATTACTTACATCAAAGCCAAGAATTTATTTATTAAACGGCGATAGAGAAAAAATAAACCTGGAGATTTTAACAGAATTTGAAAATAGGGGATTGCCTTATTTAACAGTAGATGTTTTAAGTGAATTTGAGGCAGGGGAGTTGACCAAAGAAGAAAGAATAGAGCTTGGCATGAATGAGAGCTCACAAATAGATAATTTAATTAAAAAATGCTACGAGCTTTTGGGGCTAATAACATTTTTAACAACCGGGCCAGATGAAACAAGGGCTTGGACAATCAAACAGGGTACAAAAGCGCCCCAAGGGGCTGGAGTAATCCACACTGATTTTGAAAAAAACTTTATTAAAGCTGAAGCTATAAACTGGCAAATATTGCTTGACTGCGGGGGATTTTCTAATGCTCGTGCCAAAGGCCAAATCCGCATGGAGGGCAAAGAATATATTTTTCAAGACGGCGACGTCATTGAAATAAAACATGGCTAAAGGTTCTAGATATCCGATTTTGGGGAGCTTTCAAAACCTGATTTCGGGGAGCCCTTGAAATCAGGTTTTTAACGCTACTTCGTTCTATAGCTGAGAGTTACTTTTACGGTTATTTCTTGTTCGCCGGTTTGAATGGTTGGGGCAACAGTGGGGGGAGCCACGGTCTTCATACTGCTTCCCATGCTAACTGAATCGTATGCTGGGTAAGGATAACCGCCAGTGTCTTCATAGACATTGGTTATTTTTTTAAGCTTTAAGCCAGTTTGTTGGGAAATAATTTGAGCTTTGGCCTTGGCTTGAGCAATAGCCTTTTCTCTAGCAACAGACTTTGCTTTTTCTAAATCATCAATTGTAAATTGCAAATCGCCAATATTATTGACGCCCCTTGAAGAAGCAACTCCAAGCGCATTGCCAATTTTAGAAAAATCTCTTATCTTTACTTCTATTGTTTGGGTTAAAGTGTAGCCCCGGGCAATTCTTGTGCCACTTTCTGTCCAATCATACCTTGGCTGTAAAGAATAATTTTTTGTTTTAATGTCTTTTTCTGCAATGCCTAAAGCTTTGATATCAGTTAGAACAGCGTTCATTTTTTCGGTGTTAGCTTGGATAATAGTTTCAACTTTATCACCTTCAGTAATTATGCCCAAATCCACAGTGGCCACATCTGGAGCAATTGAGGCCTTGCCTTCTCCAGAAACTGAAAAGACTTCTGGGTAAATATTATTTTGAGGAAGCATTTTATAGCCCAGCAAAATTTGAAACGCAAGGTAGGCAACTAAAGTTGCTAAGAGTCCGGCAACGATTTTAAAAAGACGATTTGATATATCAAACATATTTCTTAGAAGTCGTTAATAAGCGAAGCGAATTTACGAATTCTTAGATCCTGTTAAACGCTATCTCAAAAAGCGTTTAATCGGGATATTCCTTATTAACTATTTAATTACTATATTTTAGCATACAGAAGCATAAAATTGAAATAGGGTTTTGCACAGCTGTTATTTTTCGCTAGTAAGAATTATAATGAAAGAATTATGAAAGTTTTAATGTTTGGCTGGGAATTTCCGCCATTCAATTCAGGAGGATTGGGGGTGGCTTGTGAAGGCCTTGCCAAAGCCTTAGCTTTTTTAGGAGTCAAAGTGGTTTTTGTTTTGCCAAAGAAACTAAATTGCTCTCATCCTAATTTTAAGATTATTTTTGCTGACGATGCCTTTGATAATTTGAAAATAAGAGTCGTTGACTCTTTAATAACGCCTTATGCCACAAGCCAATCATACAGAGAAATTTCTGATAAAATTGTCTTTAATAATTTTTACGAGACAGATTTATTTAAAGAGGTTTTGCGATACGGACAATTAGCCAAAAAAATAGCCAAAACAGAAGTTTTTGATGTAATTCACGCTCATGACTGGTTGAGCTTTCCAGCTGGTATTATGGCCAAAAATATTTCAGGCAAGCCGTTGGTTGTGCAAATTCACGCCACAGAATTTGACAGATGCCCCAGTAGCCCAAATCCATTTGTTTATTCAATTGAAAAAATTGGAATGGAAGTGGCTGATGCGGTAATTGCAGTTAGCAATTACACAAAAAATAAAATAATAGAAAATTACGGGATTGCTCCTGATAAAATAAGGGTTGTGCACAACGCTATTGACCCGGATTATTTTAATCAAAATATTGAAAATCCGAATCAGCTTTTCGGTTTAAAAAAAGCTGGCAAAAAAATTGTTTTATTCGTGGGTCGGATTACTTTACAAAAAGGTCCGGATTACTTTTTAAGAGCCGCTCAAAAGGTTTTGCAATTTGATAAAAATGTTATTTTCATAATGGCAGGGAGCGGAGATATGGAAAGACAAATGATTGAAATGGCTTCTGGGCTTGGTATTGCTGATAAATTTTTATTTGCTGGATTTTTAACTGGCGAGGATTTAAAGAAAGCATACTTGGCCGCTGATTTGTTTGTTTTGCCGTCGGTTTCTGAGCCATTTGGCTTGGCTGCTTTGGAATCTTTGGCTTTAAAAACTCCAATACTGGTTTCTAAGCAGTCGGGCATTGCCGAAGTTATTCAGAATGCTTTAAAAGTTGATTTTTGGGACACTGATGAAATTGCCAATAAAATTTTAGCTTGTTTGAATTATCAAGGGTTGGGCGCTACTTTGCAAGAAGAGTCGTTAAAAGAAATGGATAAATTAAGCTGGGAAAAATCTGCTCAAAAATGTTTGGAAATTTATAATAGTTTATGAAAAAGCAGAAACAAACTGGCTTCACACTATTAGAATTATTAGTAGTCATCGGCATTATCGGCATTTTGGCTGGCGTGGTTTTGGTTA
>JAUSHZ010000013.1 GCA_030648255.1 bacterium | reverse complement strand
TTAGGATTTAAGAAACCTTTAGAGGTTATGTTGGAGAACAACCAATTCAAAAATCCAGATGTTTTTGTTATGATAGATTCAATCGTCAAACCAAACAATAATTTAATCCCAAGTGTTCGGTTTCAGGGCTGAATCCACATTTTATCATGACTTTATAGCATAGCACTTTAATGGGTTATTAACAAGGGTTGCTATTGTATAATTATTTAGGTGGGGTAAAATAAAATATAAATAAAATAATAAAAAAGGTCTCAAAAAATAAAATTATATGAAAATACTAATTAAATGTTTAATAGTTGCGATAGCTATTGTATTTGGGCCAATAGTCGTGTCTGCGGCTAGCCCAGCAACAGTAAATCTTGGCACAGCGGGTAATTTTGTGATTCTTTCAAAAACAGGAATCTCAACTACCGGACTCACTAACGTTATTGGTGATATCGGGATTAGCCCAGCCGCAGCAACTTACATAACTGGTTTTGCTCTAACCCTCCCAGCAGAGAGCGCATTTTCCACATCAGCCCTAATAACAGGAAAAGTATATGCTCCCGGCTATGCTAATCCAACTCCAGCTAACTTGACCACAGCAATAAGCGATATGCAAACTGCTTACACTGATGCCGCAGGAAGAGCCCCAGATGTTACGGAATTGGGCGCTGGAAATATCAGCGGGTTCACGCTTGCTCCTGGTGTTTATAAATGGGGCACTGGCGTAACAATACCAACAGATGTTACTCTTTCGGGTGGCTCCAATGATGTTTGGATTTTTCAAGTAGCGCAAAATCTTAGCGTTAGCTCTGCTGCAAAAATAGTTTTGGCTGGGGGAGCTGTGGCGAATAATATTTTCTGGGTGGTGGCTGGTCAAACTACTATTGGCACAACCGCTGTTTTTAATGGAAATATATTAGACCAAACAGCCATTGTTTTAAACACGGGCGCAACATTAAATGGTAGAGCTTTGGCTCAAACCGCAGTTACCTTGGATTCAAACACTGTTACTGCGCCGACAGTTTCAGCTTCTGCTGTTCCTGCTACTCCGGCTATTCCAGCAACACCAGCGGTTACGGCGACATCATCTTCGGGAACAACGACACAAAATTTGAATCCCTCGCCTACTGGCTCGGGATCTCAGGCTTCGTCGCCTTCGACAGCCACTCCCGCAGTTCCAGCAACTCCGGCATCGGGAACAAATAATTCGGCAAATTCTGATAACGGGTGTTTATTGGGAAATAACTTCAGCATAACAACTGGTCGCGCTTGTGTTCTTGCGCCAGTTACAACTGATGCTGGATGCTTACCAGGAAATAAGTTTAGCATAACAACTGGATATGCCTGCGCTCTTTCTTCTGCTTTTGGTCAGCAAGTTAAAGCGATTGCTACTAATCTTATAAAGGGTAGTAAAGATAACGCCGTAGCAACTCTTCAGCAATTTTTAATTTCTCAAAACAAAGGGTCGGCCGCTCAAGCCCTGGCTAATGTTGGCGCAACTTCTTATTTTGGCGCTTTAACTAAAGCAGCCTTGGCTGAATTTCAAGCAAAAGTAGGGATTAGCCCAGCTTGGGGAAACTTCGGGCCAATAACCCGAGCTTATTTGCAAGCGAATTATTAATAAATAATATATGAAAATAGTTAACAAAATTTCTATATTTATATTGGCTACTGCGTTGGCAGTTGGTTTAGCTGGGGTAATTATAGCTGCCACCACAGTAAACCTTAGCACAGCCGACAATTTTGCAGTTTTAGCTGGATCTACCATAACCAATACTGGCTCCAGCGTAATTAGCGGAGATATTGGATTGAGTCCAGGCACTTCAGTTACGGGCTTCCCTCCGGGAACAATAACTGGAACGCAACAAGTGGCCAATTCTGCTGCAATCCAAGCCGAAACAGACTTAACCACGGCCTACAATAATGCTTCTGGCCAAACACCAGTTTTCACGGTGGCCACAGAACTTGGCGGAACAACAAAAACCGCTGGTATCTATGATTCTGCCTCGGGTACATTTGGAATAACAGGAACCCTAACTCTTGACGCTCAAGGCGACCCTAACGCTGTCTTTATCTTCAAAACCGCTTCCACGCTCATCACGGGGGGAGCAAGCAATGTGGTTATCGCAAATAGCGCTCAAGCCTGTAATGTCTTCTGGCAAGTAGGCAGTTCTGCAACGCTCGGCGCAAACTCTACTTTTAAGGGAAATATTTTGGCTTTGCAATCCATTACGCTCACAACCGGAGCCAATGTGGAGGGCAGAGTATTAGCGCGCAACGGCGCAGTTACATTGGATGGAAATATTATTACTAGAGCAATATGCGCAGCTCCAGTTGTTGTCCCAGCGCCGGTTGTTGTTCCAACACCACCAATTGTTATACCAACATCAACTCCTGTTATAGCTCCTGTAATTCCCACCACTATTCCTCCTGTTTCCACTCCGATAATAACCACAACCCCAACTCCCACTTTTACTCCAACACCTATTCCAACACTACCTAACACAGGAATTAGTCCTAACAAAAGCAATAGCTTGTGGAACATTTTTATTCCATTTGGAATTTTTGTTGTCCTACTTTCGTCCTATCTAAGCCGAAAGAAAATAGCGATTTGGTCAAAACAATAAACAAATAAAAATATGAAATTGAATGCGAATTTAATAATAATTTTATTGGTTATTTCTTTTGCGTTTGGCCTATTTAGGCCGATAACTGCGCTTGCAGCTTCAACGCCATCTTTGGGAACAGCCAGTACTTTTGGCGTTCTTTCTAATCTTTTTCAACACAATATAGCCACCACAACCATTACCGGAGATCTTGGATATTCTTCCACAGCTGGTCTTGGGCCAGTAACAGTTAGCGGAACAACATATGTGAACAACGCCGCATGGACAGCAGCAGGAATAGACCAAGGCACTGCCTGGACTAATCTTAATAATCAATATCTCTCAAGTTGTACAGACATCAGCGCATTAGGCCCATTAGAAGGAGCTGATATTGACGGAGCTGGGCCCCTTCCTCCTGGAACATTTTCTCCTGGTTGTTATAAAAGCAGTGGCGCAATGAATATAACCGACAACGGGATAGTAACTCTTAGTGGCGCTGGAACATATATTTTCAGGCCAAACGGAGCACTTACCACAGGGGCTGATTCTCAAGTTAATTTAGCAGGGGGCGCATCGGCTTGTGATGTATTTTGGATTCCAACCGCAGCCACAACACTTGGTGCTAATTCCATATTTACAGGAACCGATATTGATGCCTCGGGTATTACCATAGGCGCTACCACCACTTGGTCAGGAAGAGCTTTAGCATACGGTGGAACAATCACAGCTGACACAGACACTATTACTGTGCCCACATCACAAATCCTGCCACTCTTAATGTTATTAAAGCGGTTACCAATGATAATGGAGGTACAGCAATTGCAAGCGACTGGACATTAACAGTTTCCTCCTCAAATAGCGGAAGTGGCACAGGTAATGCAGTTGGTACTAGCTCGCCTGGCACCACATACATATTGGAATCAGGCAAGGCCTACAGTGTCGCTGAAAGCGGTGGCCCAAGCGGATATACTTCTAGTTTGAGTGCTAACTGCACGATTGCAAGCGCAGTTGCAGATACAATTTATACATGTACAATCACCAATAACGATGTGGCCCCCCAGCTTACTGTGACCAAAGTAGTTATTAATGATAATGGCAACACTAAAGTGATTGCTAATTTTCCGCTTTTTATTGATGGTTTTCCCGTAACTTCAGGGGTGGCGAGCACAACTGTGGCTGGAGCACATACGGTTTCTGAAAC
Source organism: bacterium (assembly GCA_030648255.1). Classification (GTDB taxonomy): domain Bacteria; phylum Patescibacteriota; class Minisyncoccia; order Minisyncoccales; family CG1-02-41-26; genus STD1-80. The sequence goes on along the minus strand of JAUSHZ010000013.1, from coordinate 5,523 downwards.
CTCTAGCTCTGACTATTCGTCTGCTATTAGCGGGGATTGCGCTACAAACGGAACAATCACTCTTGCTTCGGGCGATAATAAACTTTGTGTTATTACCAATGATGATTATTCATCTGGCTCTCAAGGTGGTGGTGTATACTCAATTGTCCCACCTGTCCCACCTCTTATTGATGTGGTAAAAGTGCCTAGCCCTTTGGCTTTGCCAAATGGCCCAGGATTGGTGAAATATACTTACACGCTTCGTAATATTGGTACTGTCCCAGTAACCGACATCACCATGGTTGGCGATACTTGTAGCCCCATAACCCTTAATTCTGGCGATACTAATTCTGACGCCAAACTTGACTTAAATGAAACATGGACATACACCTGCTCTACAACGATAGCGCAAACTCATACAAATATAGTCACAGCCACTGGCTGGGCTAATGGCATAAGTGCCGTTGATATTGCCAATGCCACAGTTGTTGTTGGTATACCAATAGTGCCACCTCTAATTCATATTACCAAAGTTCCAAGCCCCTTAACATTGCCCAATGGCAGTGGAATGGTTACTTACACAAAAAAAGTTACCAACCCAGGAATTGTTGCCTTGAGTAATGTTCGAGTTACTGATGATAAGTGCAGTCCTGTAAAATACATTTCTGGTGATGCGAACAATAACTCAAATCTTGACACCAGTGAAACATGGACATACACTTGCCAATCCAATCTTGCTAAAACCACAACAAACACAGCCATAGCCAGTGGCGAAGCCAACGGTTTAATAGCAAGGGATTTTGCCATAGCCACTGTTGTTGTGGCGGCCAGCGTTGCTAGCGCTGTTCCGAAATTGCCAAACACGGGCCTTACTCCAGTTGGAGGTATCGCTATAATTTCTGGCGTTTTAATACTGGCCTTAATATCACATTTTGTCATTCTAAAAAAACGCAGGATTTAGTTGTTAAATGAAAATTTTACTAAAACAGATACTGTTGATACTTGCCTCGGCAGGGATGGTGTTTTCTCTTATGCTTCTTTTGTATGCTATTCCTGAAAGCTCGGCATCGATTATTGATAATATAGGTTTTGGCTTGCTTGCTACGCCAATAGGCGAGCCAACGCGTCTCAAAATTCCAAAAATTAATGTTGATGCCTTTATTGAGTATGTGGGCGTTACTTCTGCTGGGGCAATGGATATATCGGAAAATCAAGATAGCGTAGCTTGGTTTAAACTCGGGCCACGGCCTGGGGAGAAGGGTAGCGCTGTTATTGCTGGACACTACGGGATAAAAAATAAAAAAGGTTCAGTGTTTGATGGTTTATACAAATTACGCAAAGGCGATAAAATATACATTAAAGATGATAAAGGGGCGACTATTTCTTTTGTGGTTAGAAAAAGCCAAAGATATGACCCGAATGCAGACGCTTCAGATGTGTTTATTTCAAACGATGGAAAAGCGCATCTTAATCTTATCACTTGCGAGGGAGTTTGGAACGCGCTTTTTAAAACCTATTCTAAGCGGTTAGTGGTTTTTACTGATAAAATAATAGAATAGTTAGATTACAAAGCAAACAAAAAATCCGCTTAAGCGGATTTTTTGTTTGCTTATGCAAAATTTGTTATAATAAAATAATAATAATTTTTTATGTTTAGCTATAAGGAACTGCTAAAAAAATTAGGCTTTTTCCCGAAAGAGAATGAGAACGAGGTTTTTTGTAAAAAATTCTTTGATTTTGATGGTTATACTATCGAAGTCGACTTTCAAAAAAATAAGCTTGATTTTGGGCCCAAAATAAAATCTGAAAGCACAATAACCCAAAATTTTTCACAAGAAGAAAATTTGGTGGTTTTGGAATGCGTAAATCGTTTACTTGAAAAAGGATATAAGCCAGAAGATATTACCTTAGAAAAGACATGGAAAACTGGACATGGAACTAGCGGGCGATTAGATATTTTGATTGAAAAAGATAAAAAAGCATACTTAATGATTGAATGTAAAACATGGGGAAATGAATTTGAAAAAGAGTTAAAAAAAATACAGAAAGATGGGGGGCAACTTTTTACATATTTTCAACAAGACAAAAACGCTGAGTACTTAATGTTGTACACTTCCCAATTGAGTGGGCAAGACGTAGACTATAAAAACGAAATTATAAAAATAGAGGAACATTATAGAGAAGCTGGAAATGTAAAGGATTTCTATGACCGCTGGAATAAACTTACCAAACAAAACGGTATTTTTGATGATTGGGTAAGTGCTTATCAATTTCAGGGCAAGGCATTAACAAAAAACGATTTAAATATTATTAAGCAGGAGGACAGCAGTTTTATCTTTAACCGTTTTTTAGAAATTTTGAGACATAACGTTGTATCAGATAAACCGAATGCATTTAATAAAATTTTTACTCTTTTTCTTTGTAAAATAATTGATGAGACACACGCCAAAGGTAACCAGTTAGATTTTCAATGGGTTGAGGGTATAGACGACAATATTTCTTTTCAGAAAAGACTAACAGATCTGTATAAATCTGGCATGAAAGAGCTACTTAACAAAGAGGTTAAAGATTTGACAGACGATGAATTTAGGCGAAAATTTAGTGGAATAAGTGAGGACGATAGAGAAAAAATTCTGAAAGAATTTACGGAAATTCGTTTAAAGAAAAATAATGAGTTTGCTTTTAAGGAAGTTTTTGATGATCCGTCGTTTGAAGATAACGCAAAAGTTGTAAAGGAGGTAGTAGAACTTTTGCAGGGGTACCAGCTTAGATACAATCAAAAGCATCAATACTTAAGTGATTTTTTTGAACTTTTACTTACAACTGGCTTAAAGCAAGAATCGGGGCAATTTTTTACTCCTGTTCCCGTGGCAAAATACATCATTAAAAGCATACCGATTAAAGAAGTTATCAATAAGAAAGTTAAAGAAGGAAATTCAAATGATTTGCTCCCTTTTATAATTGATTATGCTGCAGGTAGCGGACATTTCTTAACGGAATCAATGGATGAAGTCCAGAAAATAATTGATAAAATTGATGAAAGTAAGTCTAACCAGCAGGTAGAAAAAACAATAAGGGCATGGAGAGAGAATCAATTTTCATGGGCTATTGATTATGTTTATGGCATTGAAAAAGACTATCGTCTCGTCAAAACAGCGAAAGTCAGTTGTTATTTACATGGCGATGGATTGGCAAAGGTTATTCACGGAGACGGTCTTCAAACCTTTGGAATTGAGCCATTAGACCAAGGAAATTTAAAAGAATTTAATAGTTATTTTCACCAAGATAACAAACAATTTGATATAGTAATTTCAAACCCACCTTATTCTGTTTCGGCTTTTAAGGGAACATTGAACGAAGAAAATGCAAAAAATTCTTTTGAGTTATTTTCTCGTCTAACAGACCAAAGTTCTGAAATAGAGTGTCTTTTTATTGAAAGGACAAAGCAGTTGTTAAAAGATGGTGGTTTTGCGGGAATTATTTTACCCTCTAGTATTTTAAGCAATGCGGGAATTTATACAAAAACAAGAGAAGTTTTGTTTAAGTATTTTAAAATTGTCGCCATAACCGAACTTGGTTCTAGTACTTTTATGGCCACTGGAACTAATACAGTCATATTATTTTTGCATCGTCGTACAAACTACGAATGGGAAAATATCCAATCTTCGGTAGAAAACTTTTTTCAAAACCATAAAGATATTACTATAAATGGTATAGAAAATGCTTTTTCTGAATATGTAAAACATGTTTGGGGTGGCAGTAGCACTGAAGATTATGCTTCGCTTTGCCAAAATAAGCCAAACGATAAAATAAGAAAGCACGATGTTTACAGGGAATATGAGAAAAAAATAAAAGCAAAAGACGAAGAAGAAAAATTAAAAATAATTTTAGAGATAGAAAAAGAAAAATTACTTTACTTTATTCTTGCTTATCCGCAAAAAATTATAATTGTAAAATCAGGCAAGCAAAAAGAAGAGAAAGCATTTTTAGGATATGAATTTAGTAGTCGTCGAGGATATGAGGGCATTCACCCAATACAAAGAAGTAAATCTATTGATGAATGCACAAAAATGTTCGATCCTATTAGTCAAGAAAATCCAGAAAAGGCTAGTTTTTATGTTTATAAAGCCTTTTTAGGTGAATTGGATTTAGAGGTAGAAGAATCAATGAAAAAGCATGTTTTTCAAACAAATCTTGTCGATATGATGACTTTTGACAGAGTTGATTTTGAAAAAACAATCTCTTTAACTTTAAAAAAAACTTTAAAAATTGAAAGTAAATGGGGTATAGCAAGACTAGGTGATATTTCTAAAATTGATTGGGGTAATACAAACCTCACGAAAACAATTTTTAGAGAAAATGGAAAATACGATGTGTTTAGTGCAACTGGCAGAGATGGAAAAACAGATAGTTTTGAGCAGGATGGTGATGCAATAATTTTGTCTGCTATTGGGGCAAGGTGCGGTAAGTGTTTCTGGGCTACTGGTAAATGGACAGCAATAAAAAATACAATAGTCATAAAAACTCAAGATGATACTCTGTTAAAATATCTCTTTCAACTTATTAATAATGAGGATTTTTGGGATAAAAGTGGAAAAGCACAACCATTTATAACATTAGAATCTGCAAATAATCAAAAAATTCCATTTCCACCAAAAAATACTCAGGAAAAAATTGTTATTGAGATTGAGAAAATAGAGGGCAAAGAGAAGGTTTTATTTAGTAAGATTAAAATTCTAGAAGATGAAATAAAGAAGCACCTTATTTCTTCGCCCAAATCTAAAGATGTAAAAATTGGCGATATTTTAACTTTAGAGTACGGATCAGCTTTAACTGAAAAGGATAGAGTAAGTGGTGAGTATCCAGTGATGGGTTCTAACGGTATTGTTGGCTATCATAATAATTTTACGGTTAAAGGCCCCACTATTATTATTGGTCGTAAAGGATCTGCTGGAAAAGTAATTTGGATTGAAAAAAATAATTATCCAATAGACACCGCTTTTTATGTTAAGAAAATTAACGGAGCAACTGACTATAAATTTATTTACTATGTTTTGCGTGATATTGATTTAGAGAAGTTAGCTTTAGGCGCGGGTGTTCCGGGACTTAATCGAAATGATGTTTATAATCAAATTTATAAATTACCATCTTTCGAAGAACAGCAGAAAATTGTTGCTAAAATTGTAAAAATTGAAGAACAAGTTATCAAATTTAATCAAGAATTAAAAGAAATTAAGAATCAAAAAGCTGAAGTTTTAAAGAAATATTTATAGCTCCTAAACCAAAAACTCCCGTTAGGGAGTTTTTTGTTTTTCATGAGCGTCTATTGAACGAAGCTCGAACTTATTGTAGCAGAAATAGAGGCGCTTAAATAAAACAAAAAACACTCCTTGCATTTCTGATTTGGCGGGGGTGGATTTTTTCTAAAATGGAAAGGACATTTTTCTTTTGGGGGTTCTGTCCAAGAAGTTTCTGGGCAGTGCGGAGCTTCTAATTTTTTCGGATAAATACAGTTTTGTTTGTTTACATCGCTTTTGTGTTAAA
>JAUSHZ010000012.1 GCA_030648255.1 bacterium | reverse complement strand
CCACAGGTCTGGCCTGTTGGGCAGGTGTAAGAGGTTGACCATTCCAAACAAGTGTCTGTGTCATAGTTTCCGCAGAGTTGGTATTGTCCATTGGTTGAACATTGTTTTTGATTGGCTGAACATGCATTTGTACAGCTTGGCGGTGCTGGAGTTATGGTTACATTTGGGTCATAGCACCTACCAGAAGAACAATATTGTCCTAAGAAACAACTGTACGACTCCGACCATTCCAGAGATCCATCATTATTATAATCTCCACAGGACTTAAATGTCCTATCACTAACGCACATCCTGTCTCCTGTTTGACATAGGTCAGCGGCATTAGCTGTTTGATAAAAAGAAAAAATTCCAACTAAAAAAATGGCTGGAATAATTAACGAGATTAAAAACTTGTTCGCTCCTTTCATATATTTTATTGTCTTTATTTAGTTCTACTCCTTTTAAGTAAAAAGTCAACTTTGTTAAGTTAAAATTTAATTTTTAAAAACTTTTTTCAAATTCTCAAAAATTAAATTTTAATTTTGTTGTTGAATAAGAGGCAAGAAGTAGCTATTGCTAAATCTTGTCCTCTTATTCATTTACGTATGCTCTGTTTTAAGAAAAACTATTTTACGCGGACCGAGCCGTCGATCCCGCGTAAGAAGAGTCCCCTGCCTAGATAACCGGCAGAAGATCCAGACATGCCAGATGGCCAGGTCAGACCAGAGATACCGACATTATTTCCTACCTTGAAGACAAGATAGCAAATAACTACGGCACCGGCATCTGGCGAGGAATTAGTCGCAGAAAAGTTTGCCCCACTTTTCTGGCTAACCTCCCAAGGTCCAGCAGATTCAATCGCCTGAAGGGTTAATAATGCCGGATCGAAATAGATCCCAGCGATATTAACCTTATCGCACAATCCCTGCCCATAAACAGGAACTCGAACAGTTTCGTTCTTGTTAACCTGCATTTCCTGCCCCTTATTGAAAGAGGCGTCAAAGTTACCGTCTCGTCCTTCAACTGGTTTGGGAATAATAACTGGGTTATCGTCAACGGGTGGGTTATATGGAGGATTATCTATTGTGCCGGAGGTTCCGCCAGTGGCACTTCCTCCAGTTGAACCTTTAATTTCAACAGAGGCAGCACCACTCTTGTAAGTATAATTAGTTTCCAAATAATGACTGAACCCGTAGAGAGTATTTAACTCTATGCGGATTATATGATTTCCTTCGGAAACAGAGACTCCTGCTCTTTGCTGAGAAGAAAATTTCTTTCCATCAATACTCAAGCTCCACCCAGTAATCTCATCCGTTATGGGATCAACAGTACTTCTCGAGGTATCAACAAGAATATATCCTGGATACCATTCGTCGATTACCATCCGAGGAGTAATGGTGGTTTCCTTGTAGCCCTGTCCCTTTGATACAGTTACTGCTAACTTTGCCCTTGAGGCAAGTTCGGCATTAGTGACCTTACCACTTTTAAAGGAAGCGCCTGTGGAAACAAACACAACATAACTTCCAGCCACCGAAAAATTGACAGAAAAAATTGGACCACCAACTGCCTGAAAAACTACGGCATAGTTGTTATTTCCCTTATCGGCAATAACATACCAAAAATAAGGACCCTCAACGCTACTGGTATAGGACTTACCATTAGCGTTCCAAATTTCTCCATTAAATCCTGTCGCAGTATAAGTGGTAAGAGCTAGCTTGTCAGTTACTGTAACAGAAGTTGGTCCAGTAACTTTTAATGAGACGATTGTTTCATCCACACTAGTACACCCAAGAAACCCGAAAACCAAAAAAGCTAAAAAAACAGAAACAGAAAGAATACCTAGTGCCTTCATTTTAAGGCCCTCCTATATTAGAAAATTAAAAACAAGGACACTTGCACTAGAGAAAAAAATCTAGTGCCACAGAAAGGAGAGAAACTCCTTTCAAAATTTTACCCCGCCAGAAAGCTGGACCATATTGAGCCACGGAATAACCCGCAAGCTCATCCTTGTCCAATCCCCTTCGTGGGTTAATTCCGCATAAACTTGGACAGGACTTAGATCCCCTACCAAGTAATCGGGAAGATATTGAGCCCCACCCGAAATGGACAAGTCCAAGAGTTTAATGTTAACAACTAGGCCAGTGCCTAAAAACCAGGAACTGCCATAGCTACCAAATATCTGGATTGCTAAAAAATCTTTTATTAAAAACTTTCTAGCGCCAAGTTCGACATAAACCGGCATCCATGGGCGAGTATGAAAAACAGCAAAATCTGCCATAACCCCAAGTGGGTTTGAATAAACCTTTTCCCCACCAAGAGCTCCAACCCCAGCCCAAAAACTTTTTGGCTTTTTTGTTAATTCTTTTTTAAGCCGATCAATCTCGGCTTTCAATTCTTCAATTCGTTTCGTCAACCAATCAATCTCGTCTTTAAGTTGAGCGATTCGGCGGCCATGATCCGCCTTGAGCTGGTCATACTCTTCTTGGCTAACGCCAAATTCTTGAACTGGCATTTCATCAAGTTTATTTTCCAACCTCTTTACTTCTTGAAGCGCCCAGTCAAGCTTTTTAGAAATTTCCGCCAGAAGCGCATCTTTGCGGAACAACTCATCATTTTTTGCCTTCAATAATGCATCTGAATATTTCTCCACAAACTCTTTTACCCAAGCATGATAACCAGCAATAATGCTTTGGACGTTTTCAATTTTTCCATCTTGACCATTAATGGCCTTCAAGATTTTTTCGTCTCGAATTTTCGAGTCAATCTCAAGCCACAGGAGCAAAATTTCTACCTTCCTCTGGTCATCAGCCATAGACATTATAGCTTTCCACCTCTCGCTAGAGTTAAAGTCGTACCCGCTCCCCCAAACCGATTGCAGGGAATTTTTGATTTCCAGCACCTCACTATCTTTTAATGGGTCTGGTTTAAAAATTAAATCCAATACCCTCTGGGGAAAAATCTTAGCTTCATCTCTTTCTGCCCCAACAGCAGAGGAAACAACAATCGAACTACAATAAACTGCAATCGCAGCGACCACAAAAATCAAAACAGCGATCATAATCACCCTTAAAGAAACTCTCAGCGTTCTTCTTTTCAAGATAGTACCCTCCTCCACTTTAAGTGGAATAAATTTTTAAGTAGCACACTTCAGTAAACTAAAAAACCTTATAATAAATTTAAGGTTATAATTTATATCCTGTTTCTACCACAATAAAGCTAATAAGTCAAAGTCGAAGTGCTAAGGCCCAACAAGTCGGGAGGCAAAACATCTTCTATCGGCTTAAATTCAAGAGGCGCCTCAATAACAATATCCTTATTAAAATCAGTAAAAGAAACTTCAATGCCAATTTTGTTTTGCTGGATTTCTTTGGCAAATTTCACTTTTTTTAGTATCTGGCTATTTTCATCAATCCACACCTCAAAATTTAATCCGCCCAAAGCCTTCCATATTGCGTCAAAATTTTGCTCAAATTCATCTAAACTTTTTTGCAAGTCCTGCTGGTAGCTATCGCTGGAGTTTGGCAATTGCTTGCTTATAACAGCAAAAATTTGCGGTATAACTTCTTTGGCTGTTTGCTTATCAACTTCGGCCGCATAATGGCCCTTGCCTAAATTTCTTTTTAATTTAAATAAATTTTTATTAGCAATCAAGGACTTCAAGTCATTTAAAAAAGCAGTGTCTTGCTTGGTTTTGGCCTCATCTGAAGTTGAAGCCACCGAGCCAAACAAGCCAAGCTTGGCTGGATCAACCAATAGCCACTGATTTTTTAATGTTTCAACATCAACCCCCAACGGCAAATATGGAGGCAAGCTATTTATTTTTAAATATAAATTTTTATCAATGCCAACCATTTCAGCATTTATTGAAAGCTCCATCCCCTCTATGCCAACTGATAAATTAAAATCAGTTAAATTTTTCTTCTGGTCTTTGTTTGTATAATCAATAGCTTGATTCAAGTTTAAGGCGCCGGTTATTTTTTTTGGCTTTTCAATAGATAAATCAACCAAAGCCAAAATCCGCATTTTTTCAATTTTGCTTAAATTATAAATTGCGGTTTCCAAAACCTCGCCACTTGGGGGCTGACTAAATGGATTCCACGAAGGATTAACAGCCCCAGAGGACAATAAAAAAACACCCAACACAACAGCTCCCACAACTCCTCCTATAACGTATTTATAAGTTTTGGTCATAAAATTTTTAAACTAAAGTCCACTGGGTCAACAGAAACAATTTTACCACGCTTTAAATCTCCAAGCAACAATGCCTTTGCTAAATTATTTTCCACTTTATCCTGTATTACTCTTTTCATTTCTCTGGCGCCGAATGCTGGGTTGTATGATAATTCAACAATTTTTTCTTTTAACTCTTGGGTTGCTGAAAATTTAATGCCTTTATCAAGTAAATTTTTAGCTAGCTTATTAAGCATTAAGCCAGCTATTTGCAGAAGCTCAAGCTTTCCAAGGGGTTTAAATAAAACAACCGCGTCAAACCTATTAACAAACTCTGGCCTCAATAAGCGTTGGGAAAAAGCATAGTTAAAAACATGTTCTTTTATTTTGTCTAAAGCGCTACCTTGTTTTACATCTTCCATAATCACCTCTGAAGCTACATTGCTTGTGGCAATAATAATTGTATTTTTAAAATCAACCCTTCTCCCCAAGCCATCAGTGAGCCAACCCTCGTCCAAAACTTGCAAGAATAAAGTTAAAACATTTGGATGGGCTTTTTCAAGCTCGTCAAGCAATAGCAAAGAAAACGGCTTTTCCTTTATTTTCGTGGTTAAAAGACCATTTTCCTGTGAAGTGCCGATAAGCCGTTTTATATCTTCTATTACTTGAAATTCTGACATATCAAATCTAATCATATTTTGCTCGTTGCCAAAATAAATTTCAGCTAGGGCTTTGGCGGTTTCTGTTTTGCCAACACCTGTTGGACCCAAAAACAAAAATGAACCAATGGGCCCTGATTTTAAATTAACTTCAGACCTTGCCCTTCTTAAAGCCGAGGAAACATCCGAAACCGCTTCAACTTGATTAATCAAGCGAGTGTGAATTAAATCCTCCAAGTTAAGCAAGATTTGTTTTTCTTTGCTTTCCAATGCCTCCAATGGAATTTTTGTTTTTTCGGAAACAATTTTTCTAATATGGTTAGCTCTCAAAGCATTATCTTTTGTGTACATTTTTAAATAAACCATTGCTTCGTCTAAAAGGCGAGTCGCTTTTTCTGGAAATGGTTTCTGGGCCATATATCTTGAGCTTACTTTCAAAATTTCTTTTAAAGCTCTAAAGCTAATATATTTTTTATGCTTTGCTTCAAAAAATGGCACAAACTGCTCCATTAAAACAAGTGTGTCTTGTTCTGAAATTTCAGTAACATCTATCTTTTCAAATAAATTGCTAAAAGAGGAATTGCGTTCAATAAAAGTATGAAATCCGTCAAACGTAGTAGTGGCAACCACTTGAAAAGACGGTAAGGGCAGATATCTTGCCATAATGCCAGAAATGGAAACATAATTATGAAAGTCATTTATAGCTAAAATAACATTCTTTGCTTTAATGGCCTCTGAAAAGCATTTTTCTAAAAGCGCGTCTTCTTCCTCTTTAGATTGAGCTTGCGCCATTAAGGATTCAATATCAAACTGTAAAATTCGTTTATGGTTAATTGATGGAGTGGAAATTCCCAAAAATGCTCTTTGAGCCATTGCTTCAACAATACTATTTCTGCCAGTGCCTGGCTCCCCCACCAATAAGACATTTTTGGTTTGTTCTTTCTCTAAAATCCTTTCTGTTTGTTTTATTTCTTCCTGATGCCCGATAACTTCCCTAAAAACATTTTTTCCAATTTTATTTCTCCAATCAAATGAAAACCTGTCTAATGTTATGGTATATCCAGCGGCAAAATCTTGGCCCACAGAACCTCTTGTTAATAAATTTGTATAATCCCACCAACAAGATAGTTTTTCCCTTCTGTTTTTTTCTTTGCAAAACCAATCAACTAAATTTTTAATGTCATCTTTTTTAAAATCGTTTTCCACTAAAAATTTTTCCAACACAGGGTCAAGCGCGGCAAACGCCACCAATAAATCTCCTGGGGTTATTTTTTCCCTTTGGCTCGCCGACTTGTCCGCCAAAGCTTTAGCGTCGGCGGAAGCTCCAGCGGAGGCGGCTGCTTCAATAATTATTTTTTCCAAGCCGATTTCGTTTTCTTTTATTTTGTTCAGCTCCTCAAGGCAAAATTTTTGCAATTTCTTTTGGCTTAATTCTGCCCTTTGGAACACGAAAACAATATCTGGCGACTTTGACTTTGCCAATAAAATGAGCAAGGCGTCTTTTGATTTTGCTTTTTTAAAAATTTTACCGGCCGTATAATCTAAAAACCCAATCCATTTAAAATCTTTTGGATTGGCTAAACCCTGCTTTAGAGAATACTTTAATTTGGAATTTTTAACGCTTTTCTCAAAAAATCTTTTTGCTTCCCAAACAATAATTAAAAAGCACAGCAAAGCTAGATACTTTGACCAAGATGACTCAGACCCGATTGCTGTAAAAAATCCTACCACCACAACAGCTGGCAAGAAAATCCAAAGTATTAAAATAAAAAGCCCGGCAAAAAATATACAAACCTGCATCACCAGGCCAATAGCAATTATAACCAAGCGAATAATCGCGCCCAACACTCTGGAGATCATATTGCCCAAAAACGTTTCAAAATATCTCTTAGCGTCAAACCCCCTGCCATAATCCCCAACATCCCCTCTCCAAGGAGAAAGCAAGCTTTTTATCAGAACTCCTATAGAAAAATAATAAAGATTAAATTTTAAAAAATTCTTCCAGCCCAAAACAATGGCCTTGGGAACATCAATAAAATGCCAAAAAAGCCACTTTAAAAAAATATTTCTTTTTGGACAAGGATTTATCATATTATTTGTTGTTGAACCCGAGCTTCAACAGTTTTTACTACTCATCAAATAAAGAATCAGCTATAACTTCGTGGTCAAAACTGCCACTTTCAATTAAACTCACAATAAACTTCTTGTAGTCATCTATAGTTGGAAAAATCTCTCCCAAAATACCTTTATCAATAATTAGGGAATTACGAACGCCTAAAAAATCTGGACAACTTGAAAAAACATACTTTTCTAAAAACTTTATTGCCTCGCTAATATTTTTTTTCGCCTCCTGAATACCGCCTGGAAATAATTCTAAAACATTTTTTACTTGAATATAAGCGCTTAAATACTCAAGATAAACTTGATCGCTTCCGACTATTTTTATTTTATAAGGCCCTTGAAAAACTCGTCCCACTTCTTTATGTTTTATATTAAAATATTTCGTATAACCACCACCAAATTTTTGCATAAACTTACTAATACCGCCCTCGCGAATTTCTTGTAAGAGCAAATGAAAATGATTAGGTGATAAACAATAACATAAAATTTTAACTAACGGATCTTTTTCTGGCCAATCTTTTGGCCAACCCATTCTAAACACCGACTCTGGCATCTGTTGAAGCTCGGGTTCAACAGTTTTTTTAGCTTTTGAGGAAACAATCTGACGCAAGATATTTACTGAAGAATGGCTGTCATTAAAAAACATTAAGGCCTGAATAAAACGCCAGCTGTCTTTTTCATTTTTAATAATATCTTGTTTACGGTTGCCTCTGTTATAAATATGGGCATACTCGCCTACTTGAATTGTTTCAAATCTCATATTTTTATTTTGCTGTTGAAGCTCGGGTTCAACAACTTTTTTAACAAGTTTTTATTTTTCAACTAAGAAGCTTGAATGAGTTTCAAGGCCTTGAGCATAATGCTGCTGAATAGCAGAAGTGGGTAGCGCCTCTGAATAAATGCGAACTTCATCTACCAAACCCAATATATAGCCAGGAGAACTTCTCCCAACCCACAGGGCAACATTTTGAACCCTCATATCTAATGTTTGATTTGCAGTTTGCTGAATTTTCCCATCAAGATATGATTTTAATTTTGTGCCATTAAAAGTAAAAACATAATGATGCCACGCGCCAGTGGTTGGCCGCGGGGCTATTGAAACAGAATTATATGATGAAGCGCTGCACATGCTAAAGGCAATGTAATTTCCAGTGTAGTGGTTAAAAATAGTAAAGGGCTGATAATTATTGCTACACCAGCCACCACCCGCGCCTTTTTGAATAAGGGAAACGTAGCTACTCTGCCAACTGTCATTTTTAAACCAAAATTCTATAGTTCCAGTATGAGTTAAGTCTAAACTCGCATTATTCCCAAAATCTACATAATCATTCGCCCCGTCAAAACTTAAAGCATTATTAATAATGCCCTCAACCCAGGTGGCGCCAAAAACAGTGCCATTAAGTTGGTTCCACCAGGAATCGCTGGCAATAGTTCCGGCTGTTTCATCAAGTTTCCACCAAGCAATCATATCTGGCTGCAAAGAGCCCCTAACATTATCGGAAAAGCTTAAAGCATTAGCTAGTTTAGCTTTCTTATCAGCGGAAGGAAAGCTAACCAAGACAACACCAGCTAAAATGCCGATAATGCCGATGACAATTAAAAGCTCTAATAATGTGAAGCCGTTTTGTTTTCTAAAAATTTGGCACATAGAGCAATGTCTCTTGGCTCGTTAAAATTCAAAAGACCATTTTTACTTAAAAAATCACTCCCCTTTTTTGTTATTTTTCCACCCAAAAATAATGGCAGAATTGGCTTGTCAAGAAATTGTTTTTGAGCCTCAATAATTACTTTAGCATTTTGTAATGGGTCGGTCATTGTTTGCAAGGTTTGGCAAAAAATAACACCAGAAATTTCTTTTTGTCTTAATAGGGAAATTAATGCCGTTTGATATTTTTCGCTAGAGGCGTCTCCTAAAATATCCCAAGGATTATTTTGCGATATTTTTACTAATTTTACCCCAAATCTAGAGCACCAATCAGCAGTTATTACACCAACCGCTCCCCCATTGGTTAAAATAGCCCAGCCCGCCTCATTGCCCGCAGGGCTTTGGGCGGGCCAGCCCGCATCGCTACGCGAAACGTTGCTGGCGGGCCAGCCCGCTACAGCGCTCCGAGTGCTGTAAATTGATAAAGCCTGGCTAATTAAAAATAAATCTCTTATTGTTTCAACTTCAATTACGCCAGCCTTTTGAAATGCTGCTGCGTAAATTTTTTCATTGCCAGCTAAAGAAGCTGTGTGGCTTTGCACGGCCAATCTTCCTTCCTGGGTTTTACCTCCCTTTAAAATAACAATCGGTTTATTTTTTGTAATTTCGTTGGCAATTTTAATAAACTCCGGGCCCTTTTTTATTTCCTCTAAATAAACAGCAATAACTTTGGTATCTTTATTGTCATTGGCTATTTTTAAAAAATCGTTTAAAGAAAGTCCTGCTTCGTTGCCATAAGACACCATTAAAGAAAATCCGAAATTTTCCAAAAGTGATTTGTCAATTATAGAATCTATTAAAGCGCCCGACTGGCTTAAGAAGGCAATGCTACCCTGTTTTGGCATTTCAGGAGCAAAAGAAGCGTTGAGAGCCACGCTTGGATTTATAACTCCCAAACAATTTGGCCCAACCAAAGAAATACTATTTTCTAAAAAAAGTTCTTTAATTTCTTTTTGTAATATCGCCCCTTCCCTTCCTGCTTCAGCAAAGCCAGATGAAATTATAATACAAGAGCCAACATTGGTTTGGCATACTTCAATACAAACCTGCTTAACAAATTTTACTGGAACAGCAATAATGGCTAAATCAATTTTTTCTTTTATATCTAGAATGGAAGCAAAGGTTTTTTGGTTTAAAACTTTTTTGCTATTGGGGTTAATAAAAAAAATCTTTCTTTTATTTTTTCCAGAAAGCAAATTTTTAGCAATGCCCAAACCAACAGAACCAGGCCTGTCAGTAGCGCCAATCAAGACAACGGATTTTGGATTAAATAATTTTTCCATCTACTACTAAAATATTGTTTTCGTTTGCTATTATAGGGTTAAAATCAATTTCTTGGATATTCTCATTTTCAACAGCTAATTTTGAAATACTTGCCAAGATATTTGCTAATTTTTCAATATCTATTTTTGACTGCCCCCTATATCCTTGTAAAATTTTATAACCCCTAATCTTTTTTATCATCTCCAAGGCTTGTGTTTTATCAACAGGGCAAATGCCAAAAACAATATCTTCTAAAACTTCCACGAATACCCCGCCCAAGCCAAAACTGATAACTGGCCCAAAACTTTTATCTCGCTTCATGCCTACAAAGAGCTCTAGCCCGGAAATTTGTTTCTGAATAACAATCTCGCCGTCCGAAGGAACTCGGTTACTTTGACCCCCGAAGTAACCGAGTTCCTTCCAAGTAATTTCCAAATCTTGTGCATTTTGAATATTCAACTTCACTAAACCCTTATCAATTTTATGCAAAACATCGCTTGAAATTAATTTTAAGACAACGGGAAAACCAACCTTGTTGGCAAAATCAATCCCCTGCCCTAAATTTTTAATAACCAAACTTTCCACCATTGGTATTTGGTATTTTTCTAATAACTCTTTTGTTTTTTCAAAGTTTAATAACATAAAGCATTCCCTTATTATAGTTTATTTTTTCTAAATAAAAAGCTTGGGGAAAACCCCCAAGCCCTAATTCTTAATTCCTAATTCCTAATTCTTGCCCCCGATGTACTCCGCCATTTCGGCTAATCTGCAGATATACCCCCACTCATTATCATACCAAGCGAAAACCTTTATTAGCTTGCCAAATGTTTGGGTCAACGAGCCATCAATTATTGAGGAATACTCGCTATTTTTTAAATCCGTAGAAATTAATTTTTTATTTTCAAATTTTAAAATATTGCTTGGGGATTTCAAGGCACTCGGTTCCTTGAATCCCCTTTCAAGGAACCGAGTGCCTTGAAATTCTTCGGCGGCTCTCTGCAATACTGCGTTTACTTGTTCAACTGTGGCTTTTTTCTTTGCTAAAAAAACAAATTCCACAATGGAAACTGTTTCTGTGGGCACTCTTAAAGAAAGGCCGTTTAGCTTGCCTTTTAATTTTGGCAAACATTTTTCAATAGTTTTGGTGGCTCCGGTTGTGGAAGGAATAATGCTTAGCTTGCTAGCTGGTTCTTGTCGCCAGTTTGGATATAATTTATTTTGTGAATTAGTGTAGCTATGCACTGTATTGACAAAACCATTTTTAACGCCAAAATTTGCGTCTAAAATTTTTGCCAAAGGGGCCACAGCATTGGTTGTGCAAGAACCCATGGAAATTATTGCTTCGCCTTTATAATTCTGGGCATTAACTCCCAATAAAAAAACAGGAATTTCTGGTGAATCCGATGGCGCTGAAATTATTACTTTTTTAGCGCCCGCCAACAAATGTTTTTTAGCGGCGTTCAATTCTGTAAAAAAACCAGAACACTCCAAAACAGTATCAACCTCCAAATCTTTCCAGGGCAAATTTGATGGATCTTTTTCAGAAAAAAATCTTGCCCTGTTGAAAGCTTGCTTTTCAACGGGGTTGACCTCGTTTATAGCCACTAATTCTAAATTAGGATGCTTTTCCTGCATCCTTTGAGCTGTGAGCATTCCAATTCTGCCAAAACCATTTATAGCAATTCTTGTCATATAAATAGAGAAGTTGTTGAAGTCGAGTTGCTGTTGAAGCTCGGTTTTGGGCCCCCTAAAAACCGAGCTTCAACAGCTGTTTTATTCTCTCCCTGTCAAATCCTACTATAATCTCACCGTTGATATCTATGACCGGCACGCCCAGTTGGCCAGATTTTTCAATCATTTCATCTTGAGCTTTTAAATCTTCGGTTACATCAACTGCCTCAAAATCAATTTTATTTTCCTTTAAAAATTCTTTTAAAGCAACACAGTATGGGCAAAACTCTGTTGAATATACTTTTATTTTTGACATGTTAGTTATCGTTAATGAGTGAAACGAATTTACGAGAACTTACACCCTGTTAAACGCGACCTCAGGGAGCTGTTTAACTGGGGTTATGGTTGGGTGCATAACCCAGATGGCTGGTTATTAGTTAATTGGCAAACCAAAGAAACAAGATTATTTTCTGCCTCCAAAGCGCCTTCGGCTGTTTCTGGCTCAACAGTGCCAACTCTATAGTATTTACAGCCAATAACTAAAACAGGCACGCTTCCACTTGGGCTATATTTTGTAAAAATATCTATATCTTTACTAATATTGTTCATATTGTCATGAAAAGAGATAAGCCCCTGAAATTGATTAGCAACTTTTTGGACAATTGGGTGTTCCCAAACACAGTGCGGGCATTTATCTTCTCCAAAGAAGTAAACAATTGGCTTGCCGTTTTCCAAACAAACCTCGTCCTTTGAAACAGAAAACTCGCCTATTGTTTTTTGGTCGGCTTGGATAGTTGTTGGAGTAATGCCGTTGCCAGCAACATCCTCAATTTTCATAACTTGGGGAAAAAGCAATTTTCCGTCTTTAGAAACATAGGAAGGAAAAGAATCTGCTGCCACTTTTACATTGAATTTATAAAGCCCGCTTTCTGAAACCACTTTTCCGTCAATGCTTGCCCTATTTTCTCCAGTTAAAACCTTTGCATTGACGAAATCAATTGCCTTTTTTGCTGCTTTATCACCAGATAAACCGTTTGGTGTGCCAGCGAAAACAAGGTAAGCCATCACTAATATTCCCACTGCTAAAACGCCGATAACTATTGTTTTTATTTGTTCTTTATTTTTTATCATAATTTTGTTAGAAATCGTTAATGAGCGAAGCGAATTTACGAGTTCTTACACCCCGTTAAGTGCGAGCGTCCGCCAGCTGGCGGAGCGAGCTACTTAACTGGGGTTTGTTTGTATTCTTACCACACCCCAGTGAAGTAATTTTAAATTTTGCTAAATTTAAAATTTGAGTACAAATTTTACTTCACGGGGTAAGTCCTCCGTAAGCTCTGGCTTCGGCTAATCGCCTCGCCATCGCTAACGGATTACTTACTTTGCAGGAGCGCAATTAGTTCCTCCTGAATTTGAAGTTCCCCCGCCAGAGCCAGCATAAGTTGTAGAAAAACTTGGGGCAGCTTGGGCTGTTGAAATATCTGTTGAACAAATTTCTGGTGGCTGGTTAAATCCACAGCATAATAGGGTTTTCACTGCTTGGGCAGTTCTACCTCCAAAGTCATATTCGCTAACCTTCTGACCATTTAAAATTAAAGTTGGTGAGCCAGAAACTCCGTATTTTTCACTTGCCGTAAAGTCAGCTTGCGCGTATTTTAAGCCCTTGTTTGGGTCGGTTGTGCAGGCCTTTAATTTTGTTGTGTCAATTCCAGCTGCAGTGGAACACTCATCAGACTTTCCTTCTTCTTTTATAAAGCAATTCAAGTAAGGATAAAATTTTGTTGGCTGTTCTTCTCTAATACAAATTTGTTTCAAATTTTCAACTGCTTCTTGATCGCCATGCATTGATTGAATTTTTCCTCCGCTGATTGACCCCATATACATAATCTTAATATTTGACTGCAATGCAGAAGCACTATTCACAACCTCAGCTAAAACCCTTTGCATTTGCAAACCATACGGGCAATAAGAAACCACAAATGCTTCCATTTGAGGAGTTGCCTCTTTTGCAACATCTTCGCAGGTTTTTGGAGCTGGCTGATTATTATTAGCCACAGGTGCTGTTGAAGTTGATTGTTTTATTTCAATAACTTGAGGAAATAAAAATTTGCCATCTTTTGTTATAAAAGAATCAAAGCTTTGCTCTCCAACTTTTAACTTAAACTTATAAAGCCCGCTCTGGCTGGAAACAGCGCCGTCTATTGTTGCTGTTGAGCCGTCTGTTAATAAAGTGCTATTAATATAGCCCAAAGCAATATCTGTTGCCCCCTTTGCTGTTAAGCTTGTTGGCGAACCGAAAAATGTGTAATAAGCTATTGCCAAAATACCAACAGCTAAAACACCGATAACGATTGACTTAATTTGTTCTTTGTCTTTTATCATATTTTTGTTAGAAATCGTTAATTCTTGCTGCAATTTTTACCCCATAAAATTGCAGCAGAATTTTACGAGTTCTTACACCCCGTTAAGTGCGAGCGATTAGTGAGCTACTTAACTGGGGTATTCAATTTATTATTTTAACAAACCAGTTTAGAAAAAGCAATTGGCTTTAAGTTTTCGTCAAGCTCATAAACAATGGGTACACCAATGGGAATTTCTAATTTTTCAATATCTTTGTCTGAAATATTATCCAGCATTTTTACTAAAGCCCTTAAGGAATTTCCATGAGCCACAATTAAAACACTTTTTTGCTGTAAAATTGCTGGCGCTATTTTCTCTTCCCAATATGGAACAACTCTTAAGAAAACATCTTCCAGCGATTCGCTGGCGGGCGAGCCCGCCAAAGCTTTAGCGACGGCGGGAGGCCTGCCCTTATATCCTCTTCTCCAAATCGTAAATTGTTCAAGGCCAAATTTTTCAATGACCGTGTCCTTGTTAACGCCCTGCAGGGCTCCGTAATGCCTTTCGTTTAAGCATAAAGACCTTTCTACTATTACTACATCTGTCAGGCCCATTTCTTTCAAAACAACTTCTAAAGTTTGAGTGGCTCTTTTTAAAACCGAAGTAAAGGCCATATCAAAAACAAAACCGTTTTCTTTTAATAGAAAACCAGCTCTTTTTGCCTGCTCTCTTCCAGAATCGGAAAGGCCAATATCAACCCAGCCAGTGAAAATATTTTCTTTGTTCCACAAGCTCTCTCCATGCCGTAATAATACTAATTTATACATATGTTTTAAAGCTGTTGAAACCGAGCTTCGGGGGCGAGGATGTTGAAGCTCGGTTTTGGGCTCTCTAAAAACCGAGCTTCAACAGCTCTTTTTCAATTTCTAGTAAACGGTTATATTTTGCCACTCTTTCTCCACCAGCTGGTGCGCCTGTTTTAATAAAATCAGCTCCAATGCCAACTGCAAAATCAGCAATAAAGTCGTCGTTTGTTTCACCGCTTCTGTGCGATACAATAACTTTCCAGTTAAAACTTTTTGCCAAGTTAGCCGCATTGATTGCTTCTGTTACTGACCCAATTTGGTTAAGTTTTATAATAACAGCATTGCATAAATTTTTCTCTTGCGCCATTTTTATTCTTTCTGGATTAGTAGCTGTTAAATCATCCCCCACTACAATAATTCCTAATTCCTGATTCTTGATTCCTGATTCTAATCCCCGCCAGCCCGTTAAATCATCCTGACCAAAACCATCTTCAATAAAAGCTATTGGGTAATTGTGGTAAAGTTTCAAATAATAATCAGCAAGTTTTTTTGGAGAAAAAAACTTAGCATTAATTCTATATTTTTCCTTGTATAAAAGCTCGCTTGATGCTATGTCCAAACCAATTTTGAATTTTCCTTCATAGCCCGCTTTTTGGATAGCTTTTAACAAAAATTCAAAAGCTGTTTCGGTTTTTTTGAAAGCTGGAGCAAATCCTGACTCATAGCCTGTGTTCATGGCAGTTTCGCCAAAATTTTTTATTAAAAGCAACTTTAAATGGTAATAAACTTCAGCCCCGGATCGCAGGTTTTCAGCAAAACTTTCCAAAAATGGCACAGCCATAAATTCTTGCACTTCAAGGTTATTGCCTGCGTGCTTTCCTCCTTCTATTATATTAAAGCACGGAGTTGGAAGCCAAATTTCGGGACTGTTGGGGCTGTTGAAGCTCGGTTTTGGGCCCCCTAAAAACCGAGCTTCAACAGCTATAAACTCAAAAAGCTCCTGGTTTTTTTCGCAGGCAAAAGCCCGACAACCCGCCATTGAAACAGCTAAAATCGCGTTTGCCCCTAAATGCGACTTATTTTCTGTAGCATCTAATTTTATTAAAAAATCGTCCAGATCTTTTTGGCTGGAAAAATCTTTATTTAAAATAGCTTCCGCTATTTTTTTCTCAATATTTTTCACTGCTTTTAAAACGCCTTTGCCAAAAAACCGCTCGTCGTTGTCTCGCAGTTCAAACGCCTCATATTTGCCCGTTGAAGTGCCCGACGGAACAGACGCCTTAAACAACCCGCCATCAGTTTCTAAAATCGCTTCCACCGTTGGCACGCCACGGCTATCTAAAATTTCTCGAGCTTTAAGAGATAGAATTTTCATATGTTATTAGTAGGCTGTTGAAGCTCGGTTTTTAGGGCTCCCAAAACCGAGCTTCAACAGCCCTTCTGTAAAAACTCGTAAGCCGATAGCGCGGCAGTTGCTCCTTGTCCTGCGGCAATTATGGCTTGTTTCCACTTTGTATCATTGCAATCGCCAGCGGCAAATATCCCCTTAACCGACGTTTCCAAGGTTTTTGAATCAACTTTTATTTCATTGTCTTCATCAAAATCAACTAACTTCCCTAAAAATCCAGTGGCTGGCACCGAGCCGATTTGCACAAATACCCCGTCCATTGGCTGCTGCATTGTTTTACCCGAAGCCAAATTTTTATAAACTATTGACTGGACTCTGTTTGTGCCTTCTACCTTTAAAATTTCTACTTGCAAACAAATTTCTATTTTTCCAGTTATTTTTGCTTTTTCAACTAAGGCCTCGTCAGCTAAAATTTTGTCGCTCTTTTCAAAAATAAAAACTTTTTTAGCGTATTTTATTAAATCCAAAGCTGTTTCAAAGCCAGCGTTTCCACCTCCAAAAACCGCCACTTGCTTATCTTTAAAAAACGGCGCATCGCAAATTGAACAATAAGAAAGCCCCTTGCCCACAAAATCCTGTTCGCCTTCAACGCACAAAGTTTTAGCGTTTCGGCCAGTGGCAATTATTAATGCCTTGGCCTCAAAAATTTCCCCACTTTCAATCTGCACCGTGAATTTGTCACCCTGAGTGATTAGCGAAGGGTCGCAGCCGAGATTCTTCGCCTGCTGGCTCAGAATGACGGGAGCGTAAGAAACAGCCACTACTTTTTGACCTTCTTTTATCTCAACTAAAAAACTTTTTAAATGCTTTTCTAATTTTAAAGCCAGGTTCACTCCGCTGATGGCCATATCCCCTGGCCAATTATCCACTTGGCCTGTTTTTGAAATTTGACCAAAAAAATCTTTGGCAATAATCAAGGTATTTAATTTTTTCCGAGAAGCGTAAATGCCAGCAGTGACTCCAGCTGGCCCCCCGCCAATTATAATTAAATCAAGCATAAAGTTATTGAGCTTTTGAAGTTTGACTTCAACAAGCTTGTTGAAGTCAAACTTCAACAACTATTTAATTGCGTTTGTTATTTCCTCAATCAAGTCCATTGCTGTCATACTTGGACCAAACTTCTTACTTGCCAGTTCCCCTGCTTTCCCATTTACAAAACTTCCAGCTTGAGCTGATATAAAAGGCGAAAAACCCATGGCCAAAAACGCCCCGCAAATTCCAGCCAAAGTGTCGCCTGTGCCTCCAACCGTCATATAAGGTGTGCCTGTTTCATCAATAATTGTTTCTTTGCCATCTGATATTATATCAACAAAACCTTTTAATAAAATTGTGGAATTAATTTTTAGCGCCTCTTCTTGCACAATCTTAGCTTTTTCTTCAATTAACAAACCATCTACCTTTTTTCCTGTTAAAATAAAAAATTCGTGGATATTTGGCGTAATAATGGCTGGATTATCTTTTATAGAAAGCGGGCTTTTAGATAAGGCATAAATAGCGTCAGCGTCTACTACTATTTTACTGTCTGTTTCTTGCAAGAAATCGGCCAATGCCTCTTGAGTTTCAACCGAGCGCCCAACTCCACCCCCAATAACAATAGCTGTCTTATCCAAAGAGACTGACTTAGCTGAAATTGCATGCGAAATTAAAACAGGCACATCTTCTTTATCAAGCCAGTCGCCTTTTAATGGAAAAGCCGCCAAGTTTGGCGAAAAACCAGCAACAATATCAGCCGCTCTTTTTGGCGCTAAGATATGCGCCATATCCACACCTGCCCTAAAAGCAGCCATGGCTGACAAAGCCGGAGAGCCAGTATAAAACTCTCCTCCACCAATGATAAGCAAAAGGCCGAAATCATACTTGCGGGACTCTGCGGGGCGAAGTGGGTAGACTTTTTTTAGTATGTCTTTGGTAACTTTGTTCATAGAAATAAATTAAAAACTAAAAGTGAAAAACTAAAAACCAAAATTTAAAAGTTAAAAGTTTCGCTCATTTTTAATTTTTACTTGTGGTTTTTCATTTTTCATTTTACATTTTTCATTAAGAAAATTTCATTTTCTTCAGCCACTCTCTTATAACTGGCCCGTACTCTTTGTGCTGTAAAGTCAAAAACAAACTTGATTTCAACCAGTCAACTGTTTGCCCGCACTCAAGCCAATCCCCCTCTATCTCACAGCCATAAATAACTTTTCCATCATCAATCATTTCCTGAAATGCTTGCGCTAAAATAAGCTCTCCTTTTTTATTTAATTTGGCCTTTGCAAGATATTGAAAAACTTCATTAGTTAAAATATACCGCCCACACATTGCCAAGTCCGATGGGGCCTCGCCTTGCTTTGGTTTTTCAACAATTTTTTTTATTTTATAAAGCCGATTAGCAACTTTTTCCACTGCCACGCACCCATATTTTGAAATTTTTGATGGATCAAGTTTTTTTAAGCCAATAATTGGCTTTTGGGCTGTTTGGAAAACTTTTATAAGCTGGGCAATAGCGGGAATTTTACCAAAAAACAAATCGTCGTGAAACAATACTCCAAACGGATCCTTGCCAACTTTTAATTTTGCTTTTAAAACAGCGTCCCCGTCGCCTCTTGGGATTTGCTGTATGGTGTAAGATAAATTAATTCCTTCAAACTCCTTGTCAACTTGTTTTAACTTTTCTAGCACCTCAAAACAGCCCCGTTTCTCCAAAATACTTTCCAGTTTTGTTTTTGGCTTAAAATAATCCAAGACCAATTTCATATTTTCTGAAATTACCATTGTAATATCAGTAATTCCTGCGTCTTTTGCCTCTCTCACAGAGCCCGCTATCATTGGCTCATCCACCACCGGCATAATTGCTTTTGGCAAAATTCTTGTGAAAGGCAAAAACCTAGTGCCAAGGCCTGCAACCGGAATAATAACTTTTTGAACTTCTAATTTTTCTTCCATAGGTTTATTTGCTGTTGTTGAAGCTCGGGTTCAACAACAAACTTTGAGGGCGAGGCTGTTGAAGCTCGGTTTTGGGCTCTCTAAAAACCGAGCTTCAACAGCCTTTCATTTCTTGTTATTGCGCATAAACGCAGGGACATCCCAGTCGGTTTCTGTGAGCCATTCAATTTTTTCTGCTTCGTCTTCGGCTTTTTGAGCTTCAATGGCAGTTCTTCGGGTTTTTTCTACCACCACAGGCACAACAGATCCCCCGACCCCACTCCTCCGCTTTGGGAGGCGGAGGGGTGGGGTCGGACTCTTCTTTTTTAATTTAACTGGCTCCTCTTTTGGTTTTTCTTCTAAAATTTTTAATTTTTTATCGTCTTCGCAAACAGCCAATAACACCACTTTTATTTTTTCTTTTTGCTGGCTTACTTGGGATATGCCAAAAATAATTTTGGCTTTGGGATTGAGCCGGCTAATCTCTTCGCTTATCAGCTCAACCTCTTTTAATTTTAAATCCTTCCCGCCAGAAATATTAAAAAGAGCTCTCTTAACATTTTTAGGAGGCTCTGATAATAAATTATTTTGAAAAATATTTTTTATAATATCATCCACCCTATTAACTCCTGCGGCTTGCGCTTGGCTAAAAAATAAAGTGTGCCCTCTATCCTTTAATATGGCTTTTAAGTCAGCGAAGTCAATATTCACTAAGCTTGGCTTAAAAACAACATCTAATAACTCAGCGAGCCATAAGGCAAAAAACTGGTTTAAAAAAGACAACGCCTTTTTTAAAGAAATTTTTTTATCGGTTAATTGAAAGATTTTTTCATTAGAAACAACAATAATCCCTGATAAGTACTCTTTTAATTCAGTAATAGCTTTTCTGGCCACTTTCATTTTTTTCTCGCCCTCAAAAATAAATGGCAAAGTGAAAATGCCAATAGACAGGCACTTTTGGTTTTTGGCGGCAGCGGCAAAAATAGGCCCAGCCCCACTGGCTACCCCGCCCCCCAAACAGCCAACTAAAACACAAATATCCTGCCCGGCAAAAATTTGCTCAATTTTATCTTTTTCGTCGTTAGCAATTTTACCAGCCAAATCCGTATTCATTCCCGTGCCCATTCCATTTAAAACATTACTGCCAAGCTGAAAAAACTTCACGCCCTTTTTTATTTTTTTGGCAGTTCTAATATCTGTATCGCAAGCCACAAAGCTGTAGGCCTTCAACAGAGAAGAAACCTCTGAAACAATCGAAGCTCCTCCGCCCCCAATCCCAACAATTTTAACTTTTATTTTCCGTATTTTAAAATTGTCCTCTACTACCGCCGAAGAGGAGGATTTCAAGGAACTCGGTTCCTTGAATTTTTTCTCAAGGAACCGAGTTCCTTGAAATCCTTGAACTTGAACTTTTTTAGGTTTAATTTTACTGGCTGATTTTTTCTTCATTTGGTTTTTCGATAACAACTGGTTTTTTAATTCTTGATATCTGGTCTATAACTTGCTGGTTATTTGGATTTAATTCTAACACTTTTTCCAAGGTCTGCAATGCCAAGTCCCTTTCGCCCATTTTTTCAAACGCCAACCCAAGCAAGAATAAAGAATTTGAATGATTAGGAAAAACAATCAAGGCCTGCTGGGCTTGCTGGGCAGCTTTTTCAAATTCATTATCATTGTAGTAAGCTCTCGCTAACTGAAATCTGGCTTCCACTGAAAACGGGGCTGATTGCACCAATCCCTCAAGCTTAGATAGAACATCGCTTGTTTTGCCTTCGGCCTCATCCATCATTGCCAGTTGTAATCCACTTTCAACAAAATCCTTTTTCATATTCATTGCCTTTTCAAAATATATCTTTGCTGCATCCTTAAAGCCCCCAGTAAGTTTTAGCTTTCCAATTTCAGTTGTTATAACTGGATTTAACGGTTCAAGCTTTAGGGCGCTTTCAAAACTTTTTACAGACCAATCCAACGCGCCCTGAGCCACAGCCTGCAAATCCCTATAAATAACTCCTGAAACCTCGTATGTTGAAACCCTATTTGGGCCCAATGTTGTGGCTTTTCTGGCTTCTTGAATAGCGGAGGCGGCAATGTTGGTGACTATTTGTTTATCTGGTGTTTCTTTGGCGGCCTCATTATAAAGCTTTTGCATATAAGCGCTGGCTAGGGCAACATGATAAGTTGGGCCAAAACTATTTGATTTCGCTGCTTTCTCAAGCCCCGCTATTTCAGTTCCACCACTAACCAAATAGTTTCGATACGCAACATCAGCCATATAATATCTTAACAAAGTAAAATACAAAAAGGCCAAGGCCAACAACATTACCCAAAAAACAATACTCATTAAAAGCCCGACTTCTGGAAATTCCTTAAAAGAAAATTTCTTTTCCTTTGTGCCCTTCCCCCAGCTAACAACCCCCAAAGCCAATATTAGCCAAAAAGAAAACCCGAGCACAGCTGTTTGATAGTAAAAAAATTGGCCCACCAACAAAGCAATAAACCCAATTAAAATTGGTATTCTTTTTGATGAATCCTGCAAACTGGAAGTTTTTTCTCTATCTGATGCTTTGATGTGAAAGTAAGAAACCAAAAAGAACATAAAAAATAAAGCCGTAAAGCCCAAAATGCCCAAAATACCGTTTGTGGCTAACATTTCTGAAATATTATTGCCCGCTCTATCAAACCTTACCTGCCAAAACTGGCTGGTTAAAAAACTAGCTGGCTTAAACTTTGCAAACGAATAATGAAACCCTCCAACCCCAGACCCCAAAGCAGGGTTTTCGCTGAGGCCGTTAATTGCTGTTTGATAGCTTGTTTGCTGTGACAAGATTGCCTCTTTTGGTAAGGCCGCTATCAAGCTATTTTGGTTTAAAAATTTTGTTAAAGGATTGGGAAATAAAAATACAATAGCAAGCAATAGAAACAAGATCGGCAAAGATAATTGCTGAACATCTTCTTTAAACATTCTTTTCCAAAAACTTAAAACCAAAAATATAGCTAAAGCCAACGCCAAACAAAACCAGGCCTGCCAAAAATTTATAATCGCCAATAAGCCCAAAATAGCAAACGCCATAACATACCAAGCAACTTGCTTTACCTTTGTTTTTTTCTTGTCTTTTTCCTTTTCTTTGTCTTTATCTTTATCTTTATCTCCAAATGCCAAGAAGGCCAGTAACATTGTTAACACAAAAGCTAAAAATATTGCCAAGCCCTGCAAAGAGCCAACTGTGTTAAAAAATCTGTTGGTCATGATAACCGGAAGCTTAACAGACAAAAGCTTGGCTAAAAGCGCCCAAACATTTAACAAAGACAGATAAACAACAGCCACCACCCCCAAACACCCAGCAAAAAATACTGATAAAATCTTTTTTAAACCAATTGATTCTTTATCTTTTTGCTCGTCATCGTTTGAAACATTGTTGGTAATTAAAAAATAAAATCCAACCAAAGACACTGAAGTTAAAATACTTGGCCAAAACCTGCCATAAAACCCCAAAAATACTGATGTCTTATCTTTAGCAAAAATGGCTGATAAAATTAAAATTGCCAAATACCCCAAAACAAAAAAATCCAAAGCAGTGCGCTTGAAAATGATCTTTTTATTATGAAAAATCATTTTCCCAACCCATGCCAAAATTCCAATGCCAGCCAAAAAGGCCAACAGATACGCCTTGTTTATATCGTATGCCTCAAGAGAAAAGGGTAGCCAGAACAATGGCATTAAAAAGACCAACGCATAAATACACCACTTAATAATTTTTTGGAACATGTTAGAAATCGTTAATGAATGAGTGGCGATTAGCCACGAGTGAATTTACGAGTTCTTACACCCTGTGGAGTAATTTTAAATTTTTAGCAAAAAATTTAAAATAGAAATTTGCCCTACAAATTTCTACTCCACGGGGTAAGTCCTCCGTAAATTTCAAGCATCGCCTTTCGGCTCGCTTTCAATAACGGATTACATATTTTACCTCTTAAATTCTAATTTCGCAAATGTGGATAAACAAGGCACTGGGTGCCTTGAAATTTTAAATATCCTCTAACAAATACTTTTTCATCGCTTTGTTTTCCTTACTCTCTTTAACAACTTGCTTAACAAAATTGCGGAACTCTTCCGCACTACCAAACTGCGACAAAACAATTTCCAACCCGCTCAACACCGACAGGTTCGACAAGGCACTCAGTTCCTTGTTTTTCAAGGCACCCAGTGCCTTGAAAATTGCACCGTAGCTTGACCAAGGATAATTTTCAAAATCTCCTAACCCATGAATTGTTATATTTCCATTCACATAACCCAACAGCCATAAAAGATAATAATTTCTAATTGCTCTAATTTCTAATTTCTAAATAATGTCTAATAACTAAATCCCAATGGACAAAACTATAATTTTTGATAGATAGAATTAAAGATTAAGTTAATTTCTTTGGCTTCTACCCATAGCTTGCGGGCTCTATCTTTTTTGTCTGGAATGGCGATGGCTGACATTCGCAAAAAGTGCTTTGATTCTCTGGATTCCTTTTTGCAAATACCAATTTTATGCTTAAAATCCTTGCGTGATTCTGCGTCATCTGCTTCGCAATAATTTGCTCCAACACTGGTTCCACATTTTACTAACTGATTGATTATTGGGCGAGTAATTTCATCTTTAGGTAATTCTCTGCAAAATCTAATAATGTCTTCACCAAACTTGGCAGTTCTTTCTTCTAAATCAAATATCTTTGGTTCTTTTTGTTCATTGGTCATTTTTTTAATTGGTGCTTATTTAGAAATTAGAAATTAGGTTAATTAGAAATTGATTTAGTTACTGCCCCAAATGTAGCCCTGCCCCTCCGTTGTAGTCGGCGCGGATTTGGTCGGCGGTGCGGGCGTAGTTATACATACGCGCATCGTCTATTGACCCGCTCCAAAATGCCGCCGCGCCAGCATTATGGCTGCCTATAGTGCTTACGCCTGTGTGGCTGATACTATAGTTAAAATTTGCGGATGCCTGATAAGCCCCATTTAAGTATCCATAGACCACACCGCTTCTTCGGGCTATTTCAAGGTGCGACCAAACGCCAACGCTTGTTGTAGCAAGAGCAGCTGTTGTCCATGCGCCAGCGTTTAATGAGTATATTTTAATGGCTCCTGCAACATTAGTGGAACCAATTATCCACCGATTAGTGCCTGCGTTGTCTGTGATGTAATTATTATTTGTTGTATCAAATGATGTAGGATTAACCCAAGCCGAAAAAGTAAAATCGCCTGTGCCTATGTTGTTATACTTAACTGTTCCCAAAGCCACATAATCATCCGTGCCGTCAAGGGTGAGGGCGCAGCCGTATTTACCGTCGCTCCACATAGACGAGGTGGCGGGCGAGGCATTGGCGTTTTGCAAAGTGCCAGTGTTAGCGTTGCCCGAATAGTCATAGACACTGCTAATCGTGGCGTTGCAGGTGGTGGCGGTGTCGGCGCCCTCGTCCATTTTCCACCAAGCAATCGGCTTAGCTTGGTTATATTGATAACTAATTTCGGCCGCACTCAACGCCCTGTTGTATATGCGGATGTCGTCTAAAACAGCGTCTAAATCGTAACTTCCATCTGTCCAACTACCCAATCTTGGATTAGAGTTTGTAGCGGTCCATGAACTATAGGTTGCGTCGGTTGTTTGAACACCATCTCCCGCCCCATTTAAATAAAAGTTGATATTTCCGTTGCCATCATACACAGCGACTATATGATACCACCGCCCAGCTATTAAAGTAGTGTTGCCAACATCAACCGCTCTTCCGCCAGCATAAAAAAACCCAATTTTGCCAGAATAAAGAATTAAACTTGTGCCTTGAGTATCGCTTCCATTATTTATAATCCACCTGTAACTTGTCATAACCCCTGGTTTTATCCAAGCGGAATAACTATGTGAACTGCTACTGTTATACGCTGTCAAACTGCTAAAACTAACAAGGTCATCCACCCCGTCAAAACTCAACGCTCCCCCGCCAGGCCGGCCACCAGAAAAGGGCTGGATGCCGCTTGCCCACCTTGGGTCGTCGGAGCCGCTTGCGGCGGAGGCGCCGAGGGTCCCTGTATTAGCATTCCCGCTTTTATCGGCCACAGTTTGCCCTCCCATCTGGCTCATATCCCAATACCCCACCAAGCCCTTGTTGACGCAATCCGCTGGCGACACATCGCAGTCCGCCGCCCGCGCGCCAACATACAGCGCCTTGCCGTTGTTATAATCCGCTCGCACCTGATCGGCAGTATGCGCGTAGTTATAAATTCTTATATCATCTAATAATCCATTATAATAAGTCGCGCTATTTTTGCCTAAATTAACTGTGTTAGCAGTTATGCTGGCTGATGACACAATTTCAATATGATGCCAGTTGGTGTCGGGAAATGTTGTTGTTTGTTTTCCGTCAACATAGACAATTTCCGTGCCAAAGCCAGCCACAGTAACTACCCCGCTGGCCAAAGACACATAATCGCTGGCCGACAATTCAACCAGTTTTTGCGTGGTGGTGTTGGGCTTGGCCCAAAAGCTCAAGGTGCCAGTTGCCATTGAAATAGAGTTGCTAACAGCCACATAATCATCCGTGCCGTCAAAGCTCATAGCCCCGCCATAAGCTCCGCTTACCCAGGCGGACGAAGTGGCCGAGCCGCCTAAATTCAGCGAGCCGGTATTCGCATTAGCCGAGCTGTCATAAGCATAATTGCCGCTCCCCTCGTCAAACTTCCACTGCGCAATCGGCTTAGCTTGGTTATATTGATAACTAATTTCGGCCGCACTCAACGCCCTGTTGTATATGCGGACATCGTCTATGAGGCCGTTGAAAAGGTTTGTGACTTCCGTTGAGCTTCTTATTCCCATTATTGTAGTTCGTTTCGTGGATAATACTCCCGTAGCCGCAGTTTGTATGCTATAAGTTTGTTCCACGCTATTAAAGTATATTTTTGGCTTACCGCTATTTTGAGTTTTATCCCAAACTGCTGTAATAAGAGTCCATTGGTTCAAAGTCGGGGCTAAATTAGTGATAGTTTGTCTTGATGAGGTATCTATAATGAAAATTTCTATTTTTCCATTCCCTGCTGAACTTTGGCGTAAAATAAATTGTCCAAAAATATTAGTGTCTCTTTGGGTGATAATAGTTCCAGCTACAGTATTGGCTTTTGGATAAACCCAAGCTGAAATAGTAATAGCGTTCGTTGAGCTAACATCTATATTATTTCCCGCATCCACATAATCATTCACCCCATCAAAACTCAACCCTCCCCCGCCAGGCCGGCCACCAGAAAAGGGCTGGATGCCTTGCGCCCAAGTTGGGTCGTCTGTGCCTTTTGAGGCGGAGGCGCCAAGAGTGCCGTTATTCCCATTGCCGCTTTTGTCGCTGGCTGTTTGCCCGCCCATCTGGCTCATATCCCAATACCCCACCAAGCCCTTGTTCACACAATCTGCTGGCGACACATCGCAGTCAGCCGCCCGCGCCCCCACATATAACGCTTTGCCATCGTTGTAATCCGCCCGCACCTGATCCGCCGTGCGCGCGTAGTTGTATATGCGGACATCGTCTATAGTTCCGTTGAGATAACCATTACCCCCATAATCATAGCCCATTTTAACATTCCCTGTACTGTTATAAATGGATGCTGGAACAGTTCCGCCCAAAGTTCCTTGTGATAAAACACCGTCTAAATACATAGAAATAGTTTGAGCTGTAGCATTATAGACACCAGCTATATGGTGCCATTGGTTGTCTAAAGCATTGCCATTTAGATTTCGATATGCCAAAGATGTGCCGTTGCCACTAACACCTAAATAGGGGGCACTAGAAATATTAAAAATATATGCTATTTTTTCATCTGTGGCTTCAAACTTCCCAATTATTCTACCAGCAGTATCGGTCGTTTTTATCCAAGCAGAAACACTTAAATTTCCTGTAATTTGCAAACTCGCCCCATTCCCCGCATCTGCATAATCATCCGTGCCATCAAAACTCATAGCGCCACCATAAACGCCGCTCACCCAAGCGGACGAGGTGGCCGAGCCGCCCAAGTACAGGGTGCCAGTGTTGGCGTTGCCGCTGGAATCATAAGCGTAATTGCCGCTCCCCTCGTTAAGTTTCCAATGAGCCACCGGCGCCGCCCCCTTATCCCCCACCGCGAATATCAAAACCCCGCCAACTGCGAGAATAGCAACGCCCAGAGAGATAAATATAAGTTGTTTGGTAAATTGTTTCATATAAATCCCAATCACCAAACCAGAATTCCGAACAAATATCCAAATCCTAATAACCAAAATTAGAAATTGGATATTGGGTATTGTGGCTTGGTTATTTTTTGGGTATTCTGATTTCTGGTTTGGTCATTTTATAGCTACTTATTCTTTCTTTTTGCGTATAATTGCTGAAAAAATTAAATTTAATTCTTGAGCTTCTTTCCATAATTTTCTTGCTTCTTCTGTTAATTCGGGGGTGGCAACGGCTATCATTCTCAACCAGTGTTTTACTTCTTTAGACTCTTTACGCGAAATACTAAGTTTATGGATAAAATCTTTTTTTGATTCCGCGTCATCGGCTTCCAAATAGTTAGCGCCAACACTTGTCCCAGACCTAACTAATTGGCTAATAAGTGGCAGTGTGGTTGAATCCTTTTTTATCTTTCTGGAAAATTTTATAATATCCTCGCCAAATTTAGCAGTTCTCTCTTCAAGGTCAAATTTTTGGTTATTGTTCATTGGAATTTGATAATTTGTTCGGATTTCTGGTTTGGTGATTGATTGCTTATTAAGGTAATCCTTTCACCCCCCTCACATAATCCTGCCCTATCTGCTCTGCGCTCCTCGCATAATTCCAAATCTTCACCTCGTCTATGAGCCCGTTGAAATACCAAGTAGAATATCCACCACCGATATATGTAGACCAATCGGCTGTTAAAGTTCCTCCCGAATTTCCCGTTTTTATGTTAACGCCATTGTAATAAAGAGTCATAGCTCCATCTTTATTAGTAAATGCTATATGTTGCCAAGTATTAAGTTGCAAAACAGAAGCAACATACATATTGCTCCCTGCTGTTATCCAATAAACATACAAATCACTTCCATTTTGACTTACTAAATACCCACTGATGTATCCACTTCCTCCATAACTAACCAATATATGCGTTCCGCTTGGCAAAGAGATTGGTTTTACCCACAAAGAAACCGTTCCATTGTTGCCTAATTTCAAATTACTTGAATAAGTGCTACCCACCCAATCATTCACCCCATCAAACCCCATCGCCCTCCCCACCATCGCTGTGCTGGTGGACAACACCGAAGTGCTTGTGGCAGTGCCAGAATAAGCCGTGCCTGTGTTGCCCTTGCCCGAGTAGTCAATCACCGAAGTCAAAGTATTGTTATCGTCCAGCTTCCAATACCCCACCAAGCCCGTGCTTACTTTTATCTTGCCCAAGTATCCGTCTTTGGTAGAGTTATACATCTGCCCCACCTCCCCGGCTGACAACGCCCTGTTGTATATGCGGACATCGTCTATAATCCCATCAGCCGAAGCATTAGCTCCACTTGTTCCGCCTATTCTAAAAGAAAAAGCATTGTCTATTGTGTTGCCTGCAATGGGAGCTAAACTCGCAGGCGTTCCGTTTGCCACACCATCCATATAAACTTGCGAATTACCTGCCCTATTAAATACAACAATCACATAATGCCATTGGTTATTATTCCAACCAGAAGTGCTAACAGCTGTAGGTCTATTCGTTCCATCAGCAATATTAGCAATAACCACTCCTGTGGCATTTATATATATCCAATATCCTTTATTAGCAGCACTTGTTGCCCCTTTATATATAATTGTTTTAATTGCTTGAACAGAACTTGTCTTTACCCAAGTTCCAATACTAAAATTACTTATTCCGAAATCCAAAACACCACTTGCAGGGTCACCCACACTCACATAATCATTCACCCCGTCAAAACTCAACCCCTTGCCCAGCTTGCCAGTAGTCCATTGCACCCCGCCTGTCAAAGTTCCCGTATTCCCATTCCCAGAGCTGTCATAACTTGAGCTGGCTGTCCCCTCATCCATCTTCCACCACCCCACAGGATTATTACTGGTAGTAGTCGCATTCTCCTGATTAACCATTTTAATCTTGGGCTGGGTTGTCCAAGCCAAAACATTGCTCAAAGTTAAGTTATTCACAAGGCCATACAAAGTAGTGCCACTCCCCTCGTCCAAACGCCAGTAGTCCGTAAGCGTGCCAGCATTAGCCGTATAATCAAACGGATGCTGGGCTTGATAAAGTATCTGTGCCGCAGTCCAAACTGTGCCAATAGAAATTTTTGTATCCTTAATTGAACCATTAAGATACACATTTCCATTAGTATCTTTAGCAACAGTAAAATTATCAGTATTAGTTATGCTGTCAATATTTGCCAATGTTCCAGTTCTTGAAACCGCTTTAACTACTCCGTCAATATATAAAAGACAATTGTTGGCGTTGTCTCTATCAATGGTAGCGGCTAAATGATGCCATTTTCCGTCATTGATGTTAACGGAAAAATAGACAAGATAATCGTCAGTTCCGTCATTTATGCGAATATCCAATAAATTAGTAGATGTATAATAAAATTTATATCCAGCCCCTGAAGCATAAGAAGACTGAGTTTTTAGCATTATAACTTGACTTTGGACATTCCCAACAGGAAAATTTACCCAAGCGGATACCGAAAAATCTTCTGTCGTTACATTCAAAACATTCCCACCCGAAGCCCCATAAAGATTCTTAGCATTCAAATCGTGCCCCAAAATCGGATTAATTTTCAGTTTCCCCGACGGCGTAGCCGAATATATCACAAGCCCTCCAGCCACAAGAATGGCAATGCCGAGAGAAATAAATAATAATTGTTTTAAAAATTTGCTCATGCTAAATCATTGGTAAAAAAACCACATTTAACGATATTGGCTTTGGCTTTTCGCTTTTTTGCTCATAACTGCCAAAAAATAAAGACACTTCCAGATGTTGCGCTTTGAAATCTCTCGCTGATTTTGAGTTAAAATCTCCATCCCTAAATGATTTTTTTACTTCCAAAGCCAATTTTTTTCTTTCGCCTAAATCCAACACAAAATCAACTTCTGATTTTTGCTTGGTTCGCCAAAACTTAAAAGATATTTCTTGCTTAGTTAATTGCATAGCCACGGAATTCTCTAATAAAAATCCGCTATCAGTTCTATCCCCTATTTTGCGAAAATCATCAACAATATAATTACGCAAACCAGTATCAAAAAAATAAATCTTAGGATTTTTTACAATTTCGGTTCTTTTGTTTTTGAAATATGGCTTAACCAAAATAGCAACAAAGGTTTTTTGCAAAAAATTAAGATAACCCTTCACTGTTTGAAAGCTTAATTCAGAAACATCGGAAATTTCCCGATATTGAATTAAACTGCCAATTTGCAAAGCCAAGGCCTTAATCATTTGCGTTAGTTTATAATCATCAACCAAGCCCAAAATATCTTTTACTTCCCTTAAAAAATATGTGTTATAAATATTTTGCAAAATA
The DNA here is from genome assembly GCA_030648255.1 of bacterium. GTDB lineage: Bacteria > Patescibacteriota > Minisyncoccia > Minisyncoccales > CG1-02-41-26 > STD1-80. Next base: position 30,137 of record JAUSHZ010000012.1, on the reverse strand, counting down.
GTTTTTTTCTCGTCACTATTAGTAGCCAAAGCCACTCTTGGATAGCCACCATAAATCACATAATCTTGATAATGATTTTGAATTTGTTCAACAATGTTCTCACTTATTGCAGAAAATGGCTTTAAGCCGTAATCGCTTAATGCTATTTTTCTTTTTGAATATAAGGTAAATAAATTTGGATTTTTAAATCTTAAGTATTCTTCAAAATCTAAAGGAAAGAGTGAAAAAACAAAAATGCGGCCAGTTAGATATTTCACCGCCTGCACCGTTAACTCAATACTAGAAGAACCAGAAATAAAAATCTTGCTCTTTTGAGTATCAATAATGTATTTCAAAAGCTTGCCACCTTTTTTGGCATATTGAAACTCGTCAAGGAAAACATACTTATAGGGCTTAATGTATAGCTCTATAAATTCATCAATATTATGAACAAACAAATCAAGTGTTTTTTTATCCTCAAAAGTTAAAAAAACCGCTTGTTTTTTCAATGGCTCAAAAACCCTCTCTAAAAGAGTAGTTTTGCCACTTTGACGAGGCCCAACAATCGCAATAATCTCGGGCGTATTTAAATACCTTAAAATGGTATTTTCTAATTTCCTTGTAATATATGGTTCTTTCATAGCTTATTACTAAAGTTTGACTGCTGTTTAATTATAGTAAAGTATGCTTTTTTGTCAAGATGATGCTTTGCCCTACTGCAACCTTGCCAGGCCTTTGGCATAATCGTTTTTGATGTCCTCCCCGCTCCTCGCATAATTCCAAATCTTTAAATCATCAATAACTCCCCTAACCCTATTAGTAGAATATCCCTTGCCAAAAGTTAGCAACCCAGCCGAGTCCCTTATGTTTGTTAGGGTAGTATCTTTAGAAGAAGTGGCAACCCCGTCAACATACAATTTCATAATATCTCCGTCAAAAGTTGCAGTGTAGAGGTGCCAGCTTGAATCAAACACAGTCATAGTAATTGGAAGATTATCTGCTGAACCTGCACTGTTTTTAAAATAAAAACTCATAGAGCTTCCATCACTGCCTATATAAAGCATATAGTCATAATTAGTTGAATCCGCTGTTGGATTTTTAGCTATAAGCGAAGCTCCCCCTGCTTGTAATTTACTAACTAACTTTGCCCACATTGAAATTGTGATAGCGGAAGTGGGCGAAATGGAAACGCTGTCTGCCACGCTCACATAATCATTTGTGCCATTAAAACTTCCTGCTCTGCCTATTTTAGCCGTTGAGGTAGTGTTTGCCCCACTTACGCTTGTTCCGTGATTTAACTTCCCAGAATAATCAATCACTTCGTTAGTCGTGCCATTCCAACTTGCCTCGTCCAGCTTCCAATACCCCACCAAGCCCGTGCTCATTTTTATCTTCCCCAAGTATCCGTCTTTGGTAGAGTTATACATCTGCCCCACCTCCCCGGCTGACAACGCCCTGTTGTATATGCGGACATCGTCTATAGAACCTTTGAATACCTGACTTGGCATTAAATAACCCATACTGCCAATAGCAATCGTAGTCCCAGCGGGAAGATTGTATGTTATACTTCCAACGCAAGATGTTCCAGTCCCAATTTCTACACCATTTTGATAAATTCTAACATTTACTCCATCATAAGTTCCAACAATATGCACCCATTGATTGAGATAATCAACACCCACAGGAGCAGTGCATAAACCTGAAGCCCCAACTGCTTTGTATATGTAAAATGTGTTTAAATAGCTAATATGATAGCCACCCCCACCACTCCCTCCTAACGCCCCAGCAGAAATGGCAAGTGGCGCATACGCTTGAGAATATCTATATCCCCAAAATGAGACAGTAATTTTAGTTGGTCTTAAAGTCGTTGAAGTTCCAACACTCACATAATCATTCACCCCATCAAAGCTCAACCCCTTACCCAGCTTGCCAGTAGCCCACTGAACTCCGCCAGTCAATGTTCCAGTGTTGCCATTGCCAGAACTATCATAAGTTGTGCTTGCTGTCCCCTCATCCATTTTCCACCACCCCACAGGATTATTCCCCGTAGTAGTCGCATTCTCCTGATTAACCATTTTAATCTTGGGCTGGGTTGTCCACGCCAAAACATTGCTCAAAGTTAAGTTATTCACCTTGCCATACAGAGTAGTGCCACTCCCCTCGTCCAAACGCCAGTAATCCGTAAGCGTGCCAGCGTTGGCAGTATAATCAAACGGATGCTGAGCTTGATACAACACTTGGCTATCACTCCAATGGTCGCCTGCGGCATAATACAATTTCACATCACGGATTTGCCCGTCAAGGATAACACCAGCAACTCCCATTTTAAATGTTTGAGTGCTTGTTATAGAATCTATACTTGCCAATGTGCCGCTTTTTACTGTTGCTCCATCTTCAACTCCATCTAAATATATTTTACATTGCGTAGCATCGCTTCTATCAATAACCGCTGAAACATAATGCCATTTATTGTCGTTTATAGCCGTATTGCCAGTTATTGTATAAACATCAGCATTATCAGTGGCAAACAATCTTATTTTATTACTGGTGAGATATAAAATATAACCGCCCTGTCCCCCAGTCCCAGTTGCTTTTGATACAATAAATTGTGTTGCCCCCGCATCCACATCCACCTTCACCCACGCACTCACACTAATATCCTGCGTAGTAATATCGTGCACCGTATTATTCGCCGCCTGCCCATAATACAAAGCATTCAAATCCAAATCATGTCCAAGTATAGGGTTCACTTTAATGTTTCCCACTCCAGCTTTAATTATCAAACCACCTGCAGTAATTATTACACCTGCTACAAGAATAAATATAAACTGTTTTGTAAATCTCTTCATAAAATTAAATATGTTTTCGGGCGGAAAAAGAAAAACATTACATTCCGCCCGACCCTGTGAATTTTTACGCCAAAAGCATTTGGCTAAAATTCCCGTTAAAGCCAAGCTGTTGGCTTTAACCCCAAAATCGGATTGATTTTAAGCCCCAGAGGCGATAACAGCCACAGCCGTGAGGATAAATAATAATTGTTTGGTAAATAGGCGCATAAATATAAGTCTTATAAGTCCTATTGGTCCTATTTTATTGCCCTATGGGCTAATCTTTTTTTAAATAGTTGCTCGGTATAGCCACCTTCTTTTATAAATGCTTCTTCTAACGATTTTATTTGCCTATCAAGCAAAAAATTATTTTGGTTGATTAAACAGATAATTGCGTTCGCCGCATTTTCTGGCGAGCTCAAATAAGACCTATATGTCTGATAGGACTTATCGGGCAAATAAACAAGCTGTCGCACAGCGACTGCTTGCGGAAAATCTTTTTCCCAAAGGGGCAACGAGTGCTGGCGTAAAAAATCCTCGTAGTCCTCTAATAACTCTTGAAAAGAAGCGCGACTAACCGACACCAATTTAATTTCGCTTTTCTTGGAAGCTCTTTCAGTTGAACCTTCCACAATATTCTGTTTGCCACTTCGAGCAGCCTGCACCATTTGGTCGGCCGTGCGATAGGACCTATTGGATGGATAGGGCTGGGGAGAATAGGACTTATCGGTCTGATAGGTCGTATAATGGGGCGGAACAACAAAACGGTTGCAAAAATCAACGGTAAAATCGTAAATAATAGTGGAATTTTGGTAAGTTTTTAGGTCTTTATAGGACATATAGGTTTTGATTTATAGGACTTATAAGACCAATAGGACTTATTTCGGGCTCAGGCGCGGGTTGCTCGACTGGTGGGGTTTCGGGGGCTACTTCGGGTGTAAATTCGGGTGCTGGGGCTATTGGCGGTTCAGAAATTACTGGTTCGGGGAGAATGGGGGGAGGGACAATAGGACTAATAGGATCTATGGGACTTATCTCGGGCTCGGGGACGGGCTCCGAAGGAGCCAAGCTACTTCCTCCTGAGCTCGGAAGTAGCTCGGCTCCAAGCTCTCCGCATTTGCCAGCTTGACTTATCATTGCTCCAGCTTTCATTTTCAAACAATAAGGAGCGCCAGTGTCTTCGTCATACAAAGTAATGCCAGCTGGTTTTTCTGCGCTGCCAATTTCTGCTTGCTTGGCTTTTAATTTACCCACCACCAAAGAACCGTCTGCCTCAATAACCATATCTAAATTATCAGCAAAATTTTTGTCTTCTGGGGCAAAGACCAATTTGCCATCTTTTTCCACCACTGTTAATTTTGAAAATCCGTTTGATGGTCCAACTTTTACATAACCGCTCTTGACCATTGCCATAATCTTGTCGTCTTTGGCGGGGCTATAATCTGGGTTGGCAATTCTTTCAACTCGTGAGCCAACTATATTAATAGAAGCGATTGGCTCTTCTGTTTGTAAATTTTCAATATAGCTTGCCCTGACTTCGCTGTTAGAGTTTATTTTGTATTTTGCTAAAATTGTATTTTTAATTGCCTCGTCAGTTTCTTGTTTAAACTGAATAGCAACTTTTTTGTATTCTATTTCCAAAAATTCTGGCTGGATTTTTTCTGATGAAGTAACATAATCCTCTAACGCCACACCAACAATTGGCACTATGGTTAGCTCTTTCAAGGAACCGAGTGCCTTGAGCTCTCTCAAATAATCTTCGTTATATTTCATTGCGTAGCCGGGCTTGGTGGATAAAATCAACAAGTCCCCTTTTTGGATTGCCCCTGCCTCCAACGAGATCTTCACTGGCACCCTGCCATTTAAAGCCACTGGCATTACCATTTCATTTTTAAATTCATTGCCAATTAAATAGGCAGGGCTGGCAGAAATAATTCCCACCAAAGTTTGATCTGGTAAACTGGCTTTGCGGGTTTTTAAGTACTCATCGCTAAACGCCACCACATCTCCTATTTCCACATCTTCTTTTATTTTATACATTTCAGCAAAGTCAGCGTGAGTAATGCCCGAATACCAAAGCTCCACCCAATCAGTGCCGTCAAACATCAAAGCCAAAGTGGATCCGTTGGTGAGCATTCTGTTGGTTGAACCAAGCTGTAAATTGCTTGAGGCCAATGTGTCTTGGTCTTGCACGGTTACTGCCTGCGTGGTTGAAGCGCCAAGTAAAACAATTATATCGCCCTCCACGCCATCAGCAATTGTTGGGGCAGATGAAAGGATTAAAGAAGAACTGGCGTAGATTTTGGTCAAAGTAACTTCCTGAATAATGGCTGATGAGCTTGCCAATGCCTGCACGGTTGAACTTGCCACAAATTGGGTGGTGCCTGTTATTTGGATATTGTCGTTTAAAACAATTTTACCCGTGTTGGCAGCTGACAATGTTAAATTATAATTGCCAAACGGGCTTTCGGTTTGCACGAAACCAGCCCCAGCAAATTTAATATAACTGGCTGATGGATTTTCAAGCATTATGTCATAAGACAATCCCAAATCCCCGGCCATATTTAAGTTTAACGGCTGATTGGCAACCACAGTGGCATTAGTAATTTGCAAAGCCGAGGTGGTGGAATTTTGTGTCTCAATATTTAAGTAGCCACTGTTGTCAACATAAAACTGCGCCCAGCCAGTGGAAGTGGATATTCTCAATTGAGCTGGCCCGGCTGTGCCATAAATATCCAGCAAGGCGGCTGGGGTGGTTGTGCCCATGCCTACATTTCCTGTGCTACTTGCTACTGTCATCCTAATCGTTCCATTGGTTGCAAGTTGAAAAGGAAATGCCCCACTTACATTTATAACGCCAGCGTTCCCATATGAACCCGTAATTATTGAACCTCCAGTGCTACTTTCTTTTCCAATATAAAAATCCCCAGTTGAACCGTTGGAAAATTGGGCCATACTATAGCTCGTTCCAGTATCTTTTACATAAATTCTTGGACTGGCTTTTGAGATATGCAAAGCATAAGTTGGAGTTATCCCAATCCCTACATTTCCTCCAAAAAGAGAGGCGGCCGTTCCAGCTGTATAAACAGCATAATTGTTAGCCGAACCCGCTGTTTGGCTTGAAACATATAATCCATAATTATTTGTAACAACCGCAGAACCACTTAACGCTGGGTTATCTAATTTTATTCCATAGCTATTAGTGGTTGTTCCTGCGCTTATAACGGGAGCGCTCCATAAAGAATATAAACTACTTACTATCCCTGTATTTGTTATTATTGGAACAGCTTGAAAAGAAACAAAATGATCAATAGCATTAGAACCTATAAGATTAACTCTTGAGTCGTGGGAAGCATAAGCCATATCTGCGTCCATATTCAAATCAGAATAATCCTGTATTCCGTGAGCATTGGTAGCCCCAGTTACCACTCTATGTATTTCAAAGGCAGGATTAGTTCCAACAGAAGTTCCAGAATTTCCTATGACAATTTTTGCAGGATTTCCATTTGTTTGAGGGTACATATAAATACCTTCAACAGTTGTTCCGTCTGCTGGTAAAAGGCTTAATGCTCCAGTATTGGAAAGTTTTAATAAGGTATTTCCCGTTGACGAAGCAATCCTAAACGGATCAATACTAGCTGTTCCTTTTAAATCAAAAGTGGTATATGGAGTGGTTGTTCCAATGCCTAGCTTTCCACCAATTGTTGCATCTTGTGAAACAGTTAAATAAGTAATTGAAGTAGTTGCCAATGTTGATGTGCCAGAAACATTTAAAGTGCTGCTCAAATATGCAGCTCCTGTTGTGTATTGCGTGCCAGCCACTGTTAAATTAAATGTTGGTGAGGAGGTGCCAATACCAACAAGCCCCATACCGTCAATAACCATTCCATAAATTGTGCTGGTTGAGACCCTAAATAAATCTCCTGTGGTTGAGGCATTACCCCTCAATTCCAACATAGCGATTGGGGTTGTGGTACCAATACCAACCCGCATTTGTTCTATCTGCCCATTTCCAGTTGATGAGGAATACACAGTTAAAATCGAATTGCCATCAATGCCAATACTCAAGCTATTGGCAATTCCAGCTGTGGAGCTTGCGGTTACATCCATAGTGGCAAACAACACCGCCCCGCTATCTTGATCCACATTCATTGGCCCAATTTCTAAATTTTTGCCCACCACTATTTTTTCTGCGTCATTGCTGGTGTCAAAAGTTAAATAAGCAGTACCGCTTGTGCCTTCTTGTATAACAAGAGACGAAGAGCTATGGTCGCCTAAACCAAATGTCATTAATCCGTTGTTGTCTATTAATAGCGCATTATACACAGATGAGGAGGCGATACGGAAAGAGCCAAGACCTGATGTGCTTTGAATATCCAACGAATAGTATGGGGTGGTAGTGCCAATACCAAACCTTCCCATAACCGATCCCCCAACAGAAGCAGTCAAATATGTAATAGAGGTGGTAGCCAATGTAGAGGTGCCGCTTGTCCACAAACCGCCAGACAGAATAGAATTTCCAGAAACCAAAAGTTGAGTTATGCTTGTGGTGGCTTGAGTGGAAGTGGCAACAATATTTAAAGTGGAGCCAAAGTATGAAGCACCTGTTGAATAAAAAGTGCCAGCATTTGTTAAGGTAAAGCTTGGCGAAGTGGTGCCAATACCCACCAAACCCATGCCGTCAATAAACATTGCAGTTATTGTGCTGGTGGCTATTTTTAATAAAGATGAGGCCGATGAACTTGCGCTACCAATAATCGTGAGCATTGATATTGGGGTGGTGGTGCCAATACCCACTCTGTAATTTTGTAAATATCCAACCCCGTCGGCTTCGCCATAAACAGTTAAAACGCTAACGCCATCTAAAGCAATACTTAAACTTTCAGCCGTATTAATAGTAGAGCTGGTTGTGATGTTCATATTGGCAATTTGCACCGCCCCGCTATCTTGGTCAATTCGCATTGTGCCTATTTCCAAATCCTTACCCACCACAATTTTTTCTGCGTCATTGCTAGTGTCAAAAGTTAGATATGCAGTACCGCTTGTGCCCTCTTGTATAGTCATTGAGGTTGAAGAATTGTCAGCCAAACCAAATGTCATTAATCCGTTGTTGTCTATTAATAACGCATTATACACAGATGAGGAGGCGATACGGAAAGAACCAAGTCCTGATGTACTTTGAATATCCAAAGAATAATATGGGGTGGTAGTGCCAATGCCAAACCTTCCCATAACCGAACCGCCAACAGAAGCAGTTAAGTATGTAATGCTTGTAGTGGCTAAAGTAGAGGTAGCTGCCACATTTAAAGTTGAGCCAAAATAGGTTGCGCCAGTTGTGTATTGGGTTCCTGCGGTGGTTAAGCCAAAAGAGGATGAAGAAGTGGCAATGCTAACATTGCCTGAGAATAGAGCGTGCCCGGAAGTTGTTAATTGAGTAATAGATGTTGTGGCCAAAGTGGAAGTGCCGCTGGCTGTGAAGTCCAAGTTAGCAACCAAGTCCCCGCCCACTGTGATGCCTCCGATAAAAGTGGTGGTTCCCACTCTGCCGTTAATAGCAATGTTGTCATTTGAATCACTGCCCAAGACAACATCTCCATTAAGAGTGGTGGTGGCTGTTACAGTTAAATCATCAGAAACAAGCAAGTTATTTGTAATTGAAACATCGCCCAATAATGTAGAAGTGCCACTCACCCACAACCCGCCAGATAAAATGGAGTTTCCAGAGACAAGAAGTTGGGTAATAGAAGTTGTGGCTACTGTTGTAGTGGCAGAAACATTTAAAGTGGAGCCGAAATAAGTTGCGCCGGTTGTGTATTGTGTTCCTGCGGTGGTTAAAAGAAATGACGGGGTTGAAGTGCCAATGCCCACATTGCCGCTTGATGCCACATTAAACACAACAGCTCCAGAGGAACTTGCCACGCGGAAAAGGTCTGCTGTTTGGCCACTTTTTCCCCACACTTCAAGAGAGGGAACAGTGGTGGTTGAAGAATCATTCTGCATAAAAACCGGCTGATTAAAATCAAACTTATCAGCCCCAGCATCCCAAGACAAAACAGCGTTTGGCACCACTTGACCCCTAAAGAAAATTAAGCTTTGGGATTCTGTGTCAGCGGTACCATTATCAGAGTTAAGGGTGAAGCTCTCGCTTTGCGTGCCTCCAACAGTGGTTGAAGCAGCTGAAATGTTATTCGCCACCACTTGATCAACATATAAATAATCCCAATAGTAGTTTGTTGAGCCCAAATCCCTTGTAGCGTTTTCATCGGGAATTAAATCAGAAGCAACAGCCGTGTTGACTACCAAATCAGAAGTAAAACTATCTCCCAAAGTAATAGTGTTTCCAGCCACTTTCAAATTACCATTAACTGTGAAATCGCCAGTGGTGGTGGCGTTTCCAATAAAATACGAATCCCCTTCCACTGTAAGTTTATACGGCGCAGAAGATGTGCCAACTCCAAAACTACCCAACACCGAGCCATATCCCGAAACCAAAAGTTGAGTGATACTTGTGGTGGCTTGGGTGCTTGTGGCTGCCACATTTAAAGTGGAACCGATTGTTTGGCTACCAACCACTTGCAAATTTCCTGCGATTTGCGAGTTTCCTGTGGAGGTGGAATTACCAGAGATGTATGAGTTTCCGTCAACAAAAAATTTGTAAGCAATAGTGGTTGTGCCAATTCCAACATTGCCGCTTGTGTCAACAAACAATGCCTCAACAGTTGTAGTGGATATTCTCAATAAGGGGTAAGCAGTTGCTTTGCTGGAATAAACATTGAGCAGGGCTGTTGGCGTAGTTGTGCCAATACCCACATTGCCAGCAAAATATGATTGGTCTGAAGAGCCGGCTTGATAAAAAGCCCATTTATTATTGATAGTGCCTCCGCCGGTTGGCGATTGCGCATCAATATAAACACCATAAAGATTTTGAATCGTGCCAACATTAGAATAAGGAACGGCGGCTCTTATATTGTAAGCATTGGTAATTACTCCAGAGGCATTGGCATTAATGATATCACCCCACACACCCACAGCGTCGGTAATAACTCCACTGGAATTATTGCGAGCCGCTCCAACCACCCCATATCCCCTTATTATTGTGCCTGTTCCAGAATTTCTAGCCTGACCAACGACGCCGTTAGCGTCATTCACTGTACCCGATGAAGTATTAGCAGCCCTGAACCAGCCTCCCACCACATTTTCTAAAGTAGATGTTCCGCTGTTTCTGCCTTCACCCCAATTACCCATTACATAATAACCAGAATTGGTTGGATAATTCGCTTGATAATCTGCGATAGACATTGAACCATAATAACTGGCCGATGAAGTAGCTGAAGGATTGGCTGTTAGATAAATGTTTTGAGCTTTGGCACTGCTACTCGTGATTGTAGAAGTGGAACTAATATCTAATGGGTAATATGGAGTAGAAGTGCCAATACCAAAATATCCAGCCACCATGCCATTTCCCGAAACTGATAACAGTGTGGCAGTAGTAGTTGCTAGTGTGGAAGTGCCGTTAACTGATAACGAATCGCCAAAATATCCCTGCTTCCACCTATAATCCGAACTGCCTATGTTATATGTATTGTCATAATATGGCAAAATGTCAGAGGCAATATAGCCAGTTAAAACAGTGGGGGTGGAAGTGCCTGCCCCAATGGTAGTGGTGCCAGTTGGTAAAATATAAACTTGGCCAATATTTTGAAAAACAGTATTCCCTGTTCCAGCAACCGTAAATAAATTAGCTGTGGTGCTGGTGCCAATAGAAAAAATAGAAGCAGTAGTAGTGGTCATTGCTATTGTGGAGGTGGAAAAAACCGCTATTCCTCCAACATTTAAGTTGCCAGCTATAGTTGCTGAACCAGAAACCGCTAAATCCCCAGTTGCTGTTATATTGCCAGTTGAGCTCAAGCTAGAAAAACTGCCGCTCCCTCCCGTTATGCTTGGAGATGTTAAACGGCCTTCTTTATCAACCGTTAAAGTAGTTCCACCCGAACCCACAGAAAAAGAATTACCCACACCTAAATCGCGGATCCCAGCAAAACCAGAAACCCCCAAAGAAGCCAAAGACGCATTACCTGAAATTTCCAAACCAGACGAGCCAATATAAACCGGGGAGGTTGGAACATTGTTGCTCGGCGAGTAATACTGGATTTTTCCAGCTTGACTTTGCAAGTTAGCAACCGCAAGTTTAAGCTGTTGAAGCTCGGTTTTTAAGGGCTCCCAAAACCGAGCTTCAACAGCTTTTTCAACAATAATTGTTTCTTTTGTGATTTCTTTTATTGGAAAAATTTGAGTTATTTGGGTAGTCGAAACCGAGCTTCCTTGCTTCTCTCGAATAACGACTGTTTCTTTAATAATTACTGTGGAAGAGGCAGTTTTTAGAAACTCGGTTTCTTTAACTCCTTGCACTAAAAATAAATTTTTATCTTCCAGCCATGGCCTTATTACATAATAAAATCCTTTTTGTGCGCTCTCTACTATATATATAGTAAGGGCTTTTATATTGGCAAATAAATCTTTTGTTTTTTGCTTGGTTATTGCCAGTCCCTCTTGGATACTATCTTTGATATTATTTTTTATATTGCTTGTTGCAGCCAAAGCATTAGCTAAAATCTCTTTGCCGATTTCTTTTGTGGTTCCCACGGTAGATAGCTTATAATCTTTAATAGCCGAGATAAAATTTTGTTTTTCCAATGCTAAATAATCTTTTGCCACAAAAAATATTCCGTAAAAATAATCATCTACTGGCCTTTGAATTGCTTTTAAACTTTCTGCTATATTTACATTGCTCGCTATACTCGCTATATTAGCTAAGATATTTATTTTTTCTTTTGCTAAAGCCAAATAATCTTTTAAATTTTGCGCTACAAAATGCCCGGACTCTGTCATTCCGAGGTAGAGCCGAGGAATCTCGGTCTCGGCCGTCAAGATTCTTCGGTCGCTCCACTCCCTCAGAATGACAAACCCATCGCCAATATTTTTAAATCCGCCAGAAACGCCAAGCGCGACCAAGTCGTTTTGTTGTAAAAAACTATTTCTTAAATCTGCGAAAACTAAACCGGCTTTTTCGTTTGTTGTTTCTTGCGACTTTATAACAACCGTCTTTATATCGCCAACAAAACTTCTGGCAAACTCCTTAGCGCTCTCGCCAGCTGATTTTACCAAAATGCTAATGGCAGAAAAGTAGTTGTCTGCCACAGCAGAGTAACTGTTTATCGCCTGCAAAGCTCTTTCGCCAAAGCCAACCGTAACTCTATTAATTTCAATAAAAGATAGCTGGTAGCCATCGGCAACCAAAACTATTTGTTGCCTCGCTCTTACTGGGTAATCTTTTGTCAAGATATTTATCCCAACAAAATAATTTTTTACAGAAGATACAGCCAAGTCGTTTTGTTGTAAAAAACTATCTTTTAAGTTAGAGAAAGCTTGGTCAATTTTTTTGTTTGTTATTTCTTGCGATATTGCAATAGCTGTCTTTATGCTGTTTGTTGGTATTTTAATTGTTGGTATTTTGATTGTTGGCACTGATTTCGCTAAACTCAAAAATTTAGTGTCAAGAGTTTTATCTGCTTTAGTAATAAACAGCCCAAGCTGTGTCATTCTGAGCGATAGCGAAGAATCTCGGCCATTATTTTCATTGGGATTCTTCGGTCGCTCCACTCCCTCAGAATGACTCCACGGGTGCGTTTTATACAATGCCACAACCCCATTGCCCAATGATTGTTTTAATTCTTTTACGGCAAAGAAAATATCCGAGTTAGAAATTTCCTGTTTGATTTTTTCAACTTCTTGTGTGAATAATTTATATTCGCTAGTCAAAAATTTTATTCTTTGTTTTTCTATGGCCAAGTAATTGTTAACTTTTGAAATATAGTGTTGAGGGTTTGATTTGGGAATTCCATTTAAAATACTTTTCACAGCCAGATTGTTTTGCTTTAAAAAACTATCTTTTAAATCCGCAAAAACTAAGTCAGCTTTTGACAAAAAATTCACACCAACAAAATAATTTTCTTTTGGTAATTTTATATTTTCAGAAATATTTTTTGTTACGGATATAAATTTTGCGTCAAGAGTTTTATCTATTTTTATAATTTTATCTTTAAAAATAAATACGCTAAAAATTAAAACAGCTGTTATGGAACTTGCCAAAGCAAATTTAAAAATATATTTTCTTGCTTCGCCACGCCGTAGCTCTGAAGGAGCAGAGGCGGGTTGTATTTTTATTTCTGGTTTTTCAAAAACTGGTTTTTCAAAAATTAAATTTTCTTTTTCGAATTTTTCTAAATTTTCTTTTTTTATTTCTTCGTGAAGAACACCGTTGGCTTTAACATTTTTTTCCAAGTGAATATAATCGTCCACCCACTGTTTTGTTGTAACCCAATTCCTGCCCAACTTAGTTGCTTTAAATTTTCCTTGCCTGGCTCTTAAACTCAAATACTCTTGAGAGTAAATCTCAGAGTATTTGGCGGCATCCGATAGGGAAATATAATTTAAATCTGAATCCGACATTGTATTATTATCGCATAACCGATACGGCTGTAAAGCCCGTCAATACTATAAATCTGTGGATAACTTTTGAGCCAAGAAAAAGTTGTTGAAGATCGGTTTCAAGAACCCAAGGAAACCGAGTTTCAACAACTTTTCCATCCGATACAATAAACAATAAAAAGCTCAGCCGTTAAGCCGAGCCAGAAACCCGACTTCTTTAAACTCTTAAGCTCAGTTTTGAGAAGTCGGGTTTCAACAACTTTTTTATCCGATACTTTACTATGCTCGGGGGCAAGGATTTGAACCTCAGTTAGTGGAGCCAGAATCCACTGTCCTACCGCTAGACGACCCCCGAAAACTATCCGATACGTTATTTTGCTTGTTAAATCTACATTTTTAAATATTTCCTTGAGGCCAATAACGATGAAATAGCGCCCAAAAACACAGTAGCAATAAGCTGAACCGCGAACAAATAAAATCCGTTGTGTTTTAAAACCGCCACGAGATTGAAATCTAAAAACAAAGTTTGTATTTTAGAGTTCAAAAATAGCACAATCAGCACAAAAATAATATCCAATATCAAAACTGAAAATATTGCATACAAAAAGCTTTGCACTAAAAACGGGCCCCTGATAAACCAATTAGAAGCCCCCACTAAACGGCTTGTGGTTATTTCGTCTTTTGTTGAAAGAATAGTAAGCTTGATAGTGTTAAATGTAATTAAAATAACTAACAAGGCAACGGCAATTCCACCAATAAACCCAACTTTTTTTACGTTTGAGGTAATATAAAAAAGCTGGTCAATAACTTCTTTATTTTTACTGTAAGAAACTTTTTCAATAAAGCTATCAGCTTGTTTTGTCTGTAAAAAGCTGTCTATTTGAGCGTAGTTTCCTGAAGAAAAAGCTTTAATATTCAACGAAGCCAAAAATGGGTCCTCTTGCACCTGGCCCAAAGCCTCTAAATAAAACTTGTCGTCCTTATGTCTTTCAGTAAAAATTTCATTAGCCATTTGCTTTGAAATATAGTCCACCGATTTTACCTGGTCAGAAAGCGTTAAAAGCTCTTGCTTCAATTCCAGCATTTTTTCTTCTGGAGTGTCTTTTTTAAAATAAACGGAAATGTCTACTTTTTTTTCAGATTGAGCAATTAGAAAATTTCCTATTTGTTCAAAAAGAAAAATGAATGATATGGCAAAAACCACAACTCCCATTATAAAAATAACCTGCAAGCTTAAAGTTTTATTCCGCCAAAAACCCTGCCACCCAAATTTTAAAATTCGTTTAAAGCTTGTTAACATAAAAAATTTGTCATTCTGAGCGATTAGCGAAGAATCTCGTACAAGAGATGCTTCGCCTGCTGGCTCAGCATGACACGCTTAATTTACAAGATGAACCTCCCCTTAGCGTCGTCCCCTATTACTTTGCCTTGGTCTATTGTAATAACCCTTCTTTTTAAAGAATCAACAATTTCTTTATCATGAGTTAGCAGTATAATAGTTGTCCCCATTTCATTTATTTTTTTAAACAAACTAATAACCTCATAAGAATTATAAACGTCTAAGTTTCCAGTTGGCTCGTCGGCTATTATAATTTCTGGCCTATGAATTAAGGCTCTGGCAATTGCTAAACGTTGTTTTTCACCACCCGATAATTCGTGCGGGAAATGGCAAACCCTATTTTCAATGCCAACAATTTCTAAAACTTTTTTCACATCTTTGATAATTGTTTCATCGCAAACACCAACAACTTGCATAACATAGCATAAGTTTTCTTCAACTGTTTTATCACAAAGCAACTTATAGTCCTGATGAACAACGCCTATTCTTCTTCGCATTTCCTGCAATTTTTTCCCCTTTAATTCGCAAATATTTACATCATTAAAAAGTACTCCACCCTTTGTTGGCATTTCTTCTCTGGTTAAAATTTTCACCAATGTGCTTTTACCTGCTCCAGATTTTCCAACAATAGAAACAAGCTCGCCCTTAGCGATTTCCAAATTAACATTGGATAGGGCAATTATTTTTCCACTCTGATTATTATAAATTTTTGTTAAGTTTTGAAACTTCAGCATAAATAAATTTTTCTAAATCACCGCCCAAAACCGCTTGTGTATTTGTTGTTTCAATTTCTGTTCGGTGGTCTTTTACTAAATTATAAGGGTGTAGAATATATGATCTAATTTGGTGGCCAAAGTCAGCGGAAACTTTTTCGTCTTTTAACCCGGCTAAATAAATTTCTTTCTCTCTTTCTTTTAATTGTAGAACTTTTCCAGCTAAAATTTCCAAAGCAATCTTCTTATTTACTGCTTGATATCTTTCGGTTTGACAATTCGCCACCAAACCCGTTGGCAAATGGGTTGCTCTAACAGCTGTCTCCCGACGATTAACATTTTGCCCTCCAGCGCCAGAGGACCTAAATGTTTCTATTTTTAAATCATCTGGCTTTAAAATACTCTCTGTAATTTCGTCATCTTCGATTTTTGGAATTACTTCCACTTTAGCAAAAGAAGTTTGGCGCAACTGTTTATTAGAAAACGGTGAAAGGCGCACCAATCGATGAGCCCCGTTTTCTTTTTTTAAAAAACCAAAAACAAACTTTCCTTTTATTTCTATGCCAACTTCTTTAATGCCTATTCGCCCTTCTGGACCCCCAGCCTCGCCAAATGTTTGAAATAATATTTTATGCCTCCAAGACTTTGATTCAGCATATTTTTGGTACATTTTTAACAATAAGCATACCCAGTCCTCAGCATCTCTTCCGCCCGCTCCCGCTTGGATAGATAAAATCGCGTCTTTTTTATCATATTCTCCCGACAAAAAAACTAACAAGCTTTTTTCTTCTATCTTTACTGATAATTCTTTTAAGTTTTGCGTTGATTCAAGTTCAGCTTTAAGCGCTTCAAACGAATCTATTTCCTCTTTTAACTGGCTGGCTTTTTTTTGTTTTTCTCCAGCCTCTTTTGGATTTTTCCAAAAGTCAGGCTTTAAAAACTCTTCCTGCAAGGCACTCAGTGCCTTGAATTTTTTTTCTAAGTCAAAGCCATTGCTCCAACTGATTGAGCTTTTGTTGCAAATCTTCAATTGAAGCGGTTATTTCTAACATAACAAATTTATACCACAATTTAAGACAAAAATAAAGTGAGCCAGCGGCCAGGATCGAACTGGCGACCTTAGCTTTACGAAAGCTCTGCTCTACCAACTGAGCTACGCTGGCCTATTCCCCCCTACTACAAACCCTCCATAATACATCAAACAAAGCTTTTTGGGTTTGCATAAACTCCTTGGACTCTATAATTAACCCAAAATTTTCTCTCCTTGAAGACATTAAGCTTACTTTATTATCATAAATATACATAGTCAATGGGAAAACAAAATCTTCTGGAGCAAAACGAAGTGAACGAAACTCTTTTTCGCTATTTTTCCAAATTGGTTTACTTTCTTTCGCCTCACTTCTGATAACTTGTAAATGAATACCCTTTTCAATCCTACATTTAGTATAATCATTCATATATTTTTCCCCTACTGTATCAAACAAGTCTTGCATGGAAAGAATCCCGAAAAGCCTTTTGCCAGAAACAGTCAAAGTATCTTCATATACTGTTTTGTAGCCCTCTACCCCTTCATAGTACCTTATCTTGGGCTTAAATCCCCCTGTGTTATACATAGACTCCAATTCTGGCAAAACACTATGGATAGCTTTCTTGCGGGACTCTAATATTTTTTCTAACTTAATTGGAGGTTCTGCCATATGTAATCTTACATTATGACGATTATGCTGATTTACAACCCCAACCTCTTCAAGTTGTCCTAAGACCTCATAAGTAGTGGGACGTAAAATATGCGCTTTCTTTGCAATGTCCCCCACCTTCCCCTCTCCTAACTCTAGAAGGGCTAAATAAACTTTAATTTGGTTGCTAGTCAACCCGAACTGAGTAAGTATTTTTGTAATTTCTGACATATGCTTATATGGTTGTAGTAATTATCTGACAACTATATTAGCAGTTTATCATATACTGTAAAAAGTGTCAAATCCCTTATATTTAAAGAGTAAATGGCTTGTCAATATTTTCTACTTAAACTCATGCATAATAATTTTGTATAAATATACTGGCAGTTGCGTCATAATATGTCATAATTATTTTATAAGTCCAACAGAAACCTATGAAAATATTACAAGGATCGCCAAAATTTTTCAAATTACAGGGAGTAAAAAAAGACACTCCCTTATACTTGATGCTTAATTTAGAATCAGGATGTAGTTATAAGTGTGTTAAATGCGCCTTACCAGGATATAGGTGTAATATGAAAGATTCTTTAACATTAGCTCAGCGTCAAAGAATAATGTCTTTAGCTCATGAAATAGGGATAAAATCTTTAGTTGTCATTGGCCGAGGAGAGCCGACTGAATACTTTAGTTTGATGAAGCCAATCATTGAAACAGCTAATACTTATGGTTTTGTAACAATAATGTTCACCAATGCGAGCAATCTTGATAGGGAACAAGCAAAGTTTTATCAAAGTCATAATGTGTCCTTAATAGTAAGCTTGGATTCAATTAATAAAAAAACTTATAAAGAGCTAACTGGCAATGGAGACCTTATAAGGGTTCTTAAAAATATAGAACTTTTAAGAAGTGCCTACCGAAAACAAAAAGATTTCGTAAGGCTTGGGATTAATGTGACTGTTACCAAACAAAATCAACACGAATTAGATGCTATCAAAGAGTTTGCTGGTGATGATATATTTTTTGTTGCTAACCCTCCCATTAAAATAGGAAAACTTCAGAATCCGAGTGCTTGGAAAGAGCTTGTGGGTAACACCTATGAAGAACTTAATAAAGTGGCGAAAGAAAAATCAGAAACAAGTGGGCAAAGTTCTCTGGAAGGAGGTATTTGCAGTTACTTCTACAGAGGTATTAGCGTAGATGTAGATGGCGCATTGCTTTCTTGCGGGTATGCCACAGAAAGTAGTTTCCTTGGAGACGCAACAAACGCTACAGCTGAAGAACTATTAAAACATTACCACAGGATAAGGAAAGGATTCAAAAATTTCCTAAGCGAAATTAAGCAAGAATCCATACCATGCCCTCTAAGAAGCGACCTCTACCACCTTTTCTTAGAGGAACTAAGAAACGAATAATCGCGAAACAAAGAGCGTAACCCATAAAGACTACGCTTTTTGTTTATAATTACATAATTAATGTATTCTTAAAAATCAATAGCGGGTGAGCGGAGTCGGACCGCCGTCTGTTCCTTGGGAAGGAACCATAATAGCCGTTATACGACACCCGCATTACTTCTTCCTCATCTCCATGAACTTCTGCCATAAGTCCTTAATTTTTTGACTTGTCTCTGTTTCTTGAAACTCTTTTTGCTCTGGAAAGGCAACGACTTGTTCGCCCGGTTTCTTGAAATTTAATTCTTCTCTTGCCACTTGCTCTAAGTAATCATAGTTTTGACTTTGTAAAATTTTACCCTGAGTCAATTCTTTTTCTTTTGAAATATCTTTAAAGTTTGTTTGCGCTTCTTGTAGCTTTAAAGAAAGCTTTTTCTCCGCTTTCATTAATTTATAATTGCCAAAAACCAAAAAACCTGCAATAATTACCAATATGGCAAAAAAGAATTTAGTAAAAATTGTTTGGGTAATTTTAGTTGTTTTGGTATCTTTAAGCATGGTTGCTTCTATGTTTTTACCTGCTTTATTTTAGCACATCTAAAAAAACTTGGGCGGGGATATTAACTTTTGCCCGATTTTTTAATTTTTGCTTGCCTTTTTTCTGGGCTTCAAGCAATTTTTTCTTTCTCGTTACATCCCCCCCATAAAGCTTGGCTGTAACATCTTTCCTTAGGGCTGCTACTGTCTCTCTAGCGATTATTTTGCCCCCAATTGAGGCCTGAATGGCCAAAGCAAATTGTTGAGGCGGCAAAACTTCTTTTAATTTTTCTAAAAATTTTTTCATTTCGCTATAAGCTTTCTCTTTTGTGATAATTTTAGCAAATGCCTCTTCTTTTTCACCAGCCACTAAAACATCTACCTTAACCAAATCAGATTTTTGATGGCCAATCTGTTCAAAATTAAAAGAAGCATAGCCCTGGGTTGATGATTTTAATTTTTCATAAAAACTTCCAGAAATTATCTCCCTTAAAGGGGCCTTGGCCACCAGTAATGATTTTTCGTTTGTTAGGGATTGGGTGTTTTCTAAAACAATTTCAAATTGAGGAAAAAACTTAAATAATTGACCAAAATATTGGTTTGGCGTTATAATTTCCACTTTAACCATTGGTTCTTGAATCTCTTGAGTTATAGATGGATCGGGAAAAAGGGAGGGAGATGACACTTCAACCTCCTTTCCATTTTTTAAAATCGCCCTAAAAATAACTTGGGGAGATGTGGCAATCAAATCTAATCCAAATTCGTTTTTTAAGCGGCCAACTGTTATTTCAGCATGTAAAGATCCCAAGAAACCACATCTAAACCCCCTGCCCAAGGCCATTTGCGACTCTATTTGGAAATCAAACGCTGGGTCGTTTAATTTATGCTTTAATAAAGCATCTTTCAACATATCAAACTCGTCGGCTATGGCTGGGTATAGGCTTAAGAAAAGCACGGGTTGTGGTTCTTTGTATTCTGCTAAGGGCTTAAAAGTATTATCCGATATCCGATACGCTTCATTTTGCCCAAATATTGTATCTCCAACCTTAACTTTTGCCGGCTCTTTTATGCCGGTCTTAATATAGCCAATATCCCCTGCCTTTAAAATTTCTGTTGGAAATAATCCAGGAGTAAAATAACCAACTTCTTTGACTTCAGATTGGCATTTTCCAGCAAAAAAACTAATTTTGTCCCCTCTCTTAGCTATTCCTGAAAAAATTTTAACAAAAGCCACCACACCTGAAAAAGAATCGTATTTTGAATCAAAAATTAATGCCTTGAAGCTATCCGATACGCCCGTTTTGTCATGCTGAACCCCAAGCGAAGCATCTCGGCCGAGATCCTTCGGCTCCGCCTCAGGATGACGCGGTGGTAATTTCGGGGCAGGGAAATATTCTACTATTTTTTCTAAAAGTTCAGGCACTCCTTGCCCGGTTTTACCAGAAATTTCCAAAATTTCGGCTTCTTTTATATTAGCCACTACTGATAACTCTTTTTTTGCCTCGTTTATTTGGTCTTGACTGGCTAAATCAATTTTATTAATTGCCCCAATAATTGCCAAACCCTGTTTTTGAGCTTGTTCTAAATTAAATAATGTTTGGGCCTGAATTCCCTGCTTAACATCAACTAACAGAACAGCTCCCTCGCAACAGGCCAGGGCACGCGATGTTTCATAAGAAAAATCTATATGCCCCGGAGTATCAATCAGATTCAGAATATAATTTTTATAAACCAAACGGACGGGGTGCATTTTAATGGTAATTCCCTTTTCTCTTTCTAGGTCCATTGAGTCTAAAAATTGCTCCTTCATTTTACTCTTGCTTATTGTGCCGGTAATTTCCAAAAGCCGGTCAGCTAAAGTGGATTTTCCATGATCAATATGTGAAATTATTACGAAATTAAAAATTTTATCTTGCATAAATGTTTCCAAATTAATTTGGGCTCTTTCAATCCCATTGAAAAACATAAAAATAAATAAGCAATAACACCCAATATTCCCGAAACCGTAGTTTGCAATAAAAGCCCGATCACTTTATTTGTTGCCAAAGCTGAGCTTAGCTCTGGCAGAACAGAACCAGTTAATTTCAAGCAAAAATAAACTGCCAAAGAGGCGATAAGAGAAGCAAAAAACATTTTTAAAAAATTATTTTTATATTTTAATATAGACAAACTTTTCAGCTTAAGCTTTAGGCCAATCAAAAGAAAAATAAATTGAAAAATAGTTGAAATAGATAAGGCTAAGGACAGGCCTAAAACCGAAACATCGGTTAAGTCTTTTAATTTTAAAAAGCTAATCGAAAAATTTTGAAAAACGCCAGAAGTTTTTAAAAGCCAAACAAACAAGAAAGATAACCCCACATTTAAGGCAATGGAAAACAAAGCGATTTTTAGGGGAGTTTTTGTATTGTGCAAAGCAAAAAAAGCTCTGGCCAGAAAAGGAATCAAGCAAGCAGCAAACAAGGAAAGAGATAAAACCCCCAATGAGCTTGCGGTAAGCCTAGTTTCCCACCAACCAAAGTAATTTCCACTAGCAATTTGGGTTCCATAGATAAGGCGCGTAATCTGAGCTCGCAAAATAAAGATAAACCCGCTTAAGGGCAGAATAAAAAAAATAATTTTACTTAAAATATTTGAAAAAATTTCTAAAAACTTTTCTTTTTGGTCAGATACAAAGCTTTTTGAAAGAGTTGGAAAGACAGCTGTGGCAAAAGACAGCCCAATTAAGCCAACTGGCACACAATACAAATTATTAGAAAGATTGAAAATCTTAATAGAGCCAGCTGTTAGGGTAGAGGCAATGGCTGTGGTGATAATTAAGTTAATTTGAAAAGCAGCCGAGCTTATAACTCTTGGAACCATTAGTTTTGAAATTTTAAAAAGCCCTTCCTTTTCCTTTAAAGAAAAAGATACAGCAGGAATAAATCCAGCCTTCATAGCTGGTATCATCTGGATAAGAAGATGCATTAAAGCGCCCAAAATAACGCCCATAGCCAAACCAGGTAAACCGAAAATTGGATAAAAAACTAAGATACCCACTAAAATACCAGTATTATAGAAAATAGGAGCCAACGAGAAAGCATAGAAAAAATTTAAGTATTGTAAAACACTGGAGAAAATTGCCGATAACCCCAATAATACAGGGCTTAAAAACATTATTCGCATTAAATTAGCTGTCTCCTGCTTTTGGGCCTGGGAAAAACCAGGCACAGTTAAATTAACTAAAAATGGCGCTAAAAAAAAGAAAATGGCTGCTAAAAAAACCAAAGCAATAAAAAATATTGTAAAGATATCTTTAAATAACCTTTTTGCTGAATCTTGGCTTTTGTGAAAATAAGAAGAAAAAACTGGTAGAAAAGCGGCTGTTATCCCGCCAGTAATTAAAATGCCATAAATAAAATCAGGCACCCTGAAAGCAGCCCAGTAAACATCAGCTAATTGATTTGGCAGATGATTGGCCAGCAAGTTATCTCGCAGGGCCCCTAAAAAAAAGCTAAAAAAACTTGATATGCTTATAATCAGGGCAGCGAAGCTAATAGTTTGTGTTTTTGAACTTAATATTTTCCTAATCATTGACAATAATTAATTGATTACTTATAATAAAAATGCCTTAGCAAACTAGGCAATCGCTGACTTCATGATAACAAATTATGAGGTTGGAGGAAAGTCCGAACACTCCATTGAATAGTAGCGGGTAATCCCCGTCCGCCGTAAGGCGCGAGGTGCGAACAGTGACGCTTTTTATTGAAAAATAAAAAGGCCCCAGCAATTGGGGTAATCTTCGCAGAAGCGAAGGGTGAAACGGCTAAATCCTTACTTGGGTGCAAGAGCAAGCGATTAGACAATCTCCGGATTTGCCTAATCGTAAAAAGTAGCTCGCATGACCTTAATAGTAATATTAGGGCTAGATAAATGATTGTCCTCGACAGAATTCGGCTTATCGGTTTGCTAAGGTTTTTTGTTGCAAAACTAAAAAAGAATCATTAACCAATTTATCAGCTAATTTATTTTGCTCTCTAGGTATTGATGTGAACTTTATTTTTGGCAATTCAACTCTTAAATTCCAAACCTCTAAAAACAGCTTTCCCATTCTTTCGTCCTGTATTTTATATTTCCCGTTTATTTGATTAACTAAAAGTTCAGAATCTGACCTTACCTCAATTTCATACGATTTAATTTTATCTTTGCCAAAATAGGCCTTGGCTTTTTTTAAAGCAAAAATCAAGGCCCTATATTCTGCTTCGTTGTTAGTGCAAAAACCAATTGCTTCACCATAACTTTTAATAACGCTTCCCTTCTCGTCGCTTAAGACAACCCCAATTGCTCCCTCCCCGGGATTGCCCCGCGAACCTCCATCAGTATTTATTATGATTTTCATAAAGAATTTCCACCCGACCCCACTCCTCTGCTTGCGGGCAGAGGGGTGGGGTCGAGATTTTTTAAAAAGTATTCTTTCAAGCACTTTTTTAATCCCTCTACTTTATCTTTTGAAGTTGTAAACCCGGCCGCTGGTGGATGGCCCCCATAAACCTCTAAAAAATTGTCGCAGGATTTCATAGCCATAACCGCATCTCTTTTATCAGGCATGCGAACCGACCCCCTGCATTTTTCTTTGCCCCGTAGTAGAGCGCTCTCGCTCTCACTACAGGGTTTGCCAATTTTAAAAATAAAAGTTGGTTTTTTAGTTTTATTACAAACCCTTGAAGCAACCGGCCCTGTTAAAATTTGCTCCCACATTTCGTTTCCAATAAAAACAATATTGTTGTCTAATTTATCGCTAAGAATAACTTGCTCGGCTATTTCTTGAATTCTTATCTGCCTCTTTACTGATTCGTCAACCAAATTTCTTACCATTTCCTTGGCTTTTGAAAGATTTTTTTCTTTAAAAAGCAAATAGCTTTCGGTTAAGTTGTTTCTCAGGCCTGTAATATTTAAAATCGTAACTATTTTTTGAAAAATATTTCGGGAGGTATCTCCATCTTTTTTTACAAAATCAATAAGAGCTAGAAAACCGGGCCTGAATGTTTCCTTTAAACAAAGGGTCCCTTCCTCAATGACTTTTTTATTATAATCCTGTTCTGGCATCATGTCGGCAATTGCGCCCAAAGCCGAAAGCTCCAGAAAACTTTTTTGAACAATATTGGACATTTCTTTACCTAAAATTATTTCGCTTAGCTTATATGTTAAGCTAACATTAGCTAACTTTTTAAATGGATATTTATCTTTTGGCTGTTTGGGGTCAATAACCAGAGCGTTTTCGGGTAATTTCCCTAAAATTTCATGATGGTCGATAACAATAACTTTAAAACCAGCCCGAGATGCCTTTTTTATTCCCTCAAAGCTACCGATTCCGCAATCCAAAGCCACTAAAAGGCCAGGGGCCCTATTAATAAAATTACCAAGCGCTTTTTCGGTTAATCCATAACCGTCGGTATCTCTATCTGGAAAGTAAACTAAATCAACCCCCCCCCCTAAGTTCTGGATTGTTTCTTCCAAAATAAGGGCTGAGGTTGTCCCATCTAAATCAGCGTCGGCAAAAATAATAATTTTTTCTCTCTTTTTGATGGCCTGTCTAATCTTTTTAGCGGCTTTTTTTAAGTTTTTTATTTCTGTCATATTTTCAGGGCTTCAATGCCGGGTAGGGTACCGTTAGCGATAAATTCCAACATTGCGCTTCCGCCAATTGACATAAAAGAAAAACCATCAGTCATGCCTTGAGCTCTTATGAAAGCAACGGTGTCTCCCCCTCCAGCCACTTTTAAGGCGTTTTTATTTTGGCTTATGGCTTTGGCAATTTCTAAAGTGCCTTTTCTAAATTTTGGATTTTCAACCATGCCCAAATCCCCTGACCAAAAAATTGTTTTGGCTATTTTTAAAATTTCCGAAAACTTTTCTACAGTCGCTTGGCCAATATCAAAAATTTCTTCGTCTTTTCTTACTTTTCCTGGAGATGTTTGTCGAGTGATATCATTACCATCGTCCCAATAGGCTAAAACATCTAAAGGTAAATGAATTTTTTGGTCGGTTAGATTTATATTAGACAAAATTTCTTGAGTTTCCTTATTTGGCAGATCCCTGCCAACAATAATCCCCTTGGTAATCAATAAAGCGTTAGCGATTTTACCGCCAAAAAGCAGATGGTCGCTCAGAGGCAAAAATCTTTTTAGCATACTTAACTTGGCTTCAATTTTTGCCCCGCCAATCAAAACAACTAACGGTCTTTCTGGGTTTTCAATTAAAGAACCTAAAACATTAATCTCTCTCTCGCACTCAAACCCAATAAAATGAGGCAAAAACTTCGGCATTGAAACAATTGAGGCATGCCTTCTATGACAGCAGCTAAAAGCTTCTTGGACAAATACATCAGCTAAGCTGGCTAATTCTTTAGCAAATTTTTCGCTATTATTTTTTTCACCTTTGTTAAATCGCAAATTTTCCAAAAGTAAAATCTGGCCCGGCTTTAAGCTATTAACCATTTTTTTAGAAAATAAAACTTTATCATTAAGCAAATTTTCTAAAACAGAAACAACTGGCCTTAACGATGCTTTATCAAAAAAGTTTTTTTTCTCTAAATGGCTTATTAAAATTATTTTTGCCTCGCTTTCTTTTAAATAACTAATGGTTTCCAGAGCCCTTTTTATTTTAAAATCATCAACAACTTTATTTTTTTCAATCGCTACGTTAAAATCGCACCTAACAAGCACTTTTTTATTAAAAAAATTATAATCGTTTAAGTAGCGAAACATATTAAAATTTGATGACTTCACCAGGAGAAATCTCCTTTGGCTCTTCTTTCAATGACTCTTTGATAGCTTCTTTTAACTTTTCTTTATTTATTTCTTGTTTAGCTCTTTTTTGCTCTTCTTTTTGCTTGCGGAGAAAGGGCACAGTATTTCGCATTAAAAGCTCTTCTAAAGAAGTTGGCTTTGGCTCTTCTTCAATAGGGACTTTTGGGGCATTCGGAATATTTGGGGCATTCGGAATATTCAAAGAACTATCTGCTTCCATTTTTTTTAAACAGGCCTTGCAATAAACAGGCCTTTTGTTGTCTGGTTTGAATGGCACTTTTGTGCTTTTCTTACAGCCCTCGCAAACTGCGTCATAAAGCTCAATTGGCTTTTTAAAATCTTTTTGCAAAACAAAATCCCCGGTCCACCTAGATATTTCTTCCTCTATTTTTTCTCTATCACCAGAGTATTCTTTTCTTGAAAAATTAATAATTTCATCTTTAAAGGATTTTTCGGGCATATCGAGCGGAGGAAGCGTATCAGCTGAAAATGGATTTGCAGCTATGCCATTAACCATTAACTTTGTGTAAATATTATACTTGCCCAAATTAACAATATCGTTGGCTGTTAAATTAGGAGCAAATTCTTTTTCTAAAAACTCAGCGTCCTCCGCCCCCACTCTAAAAACAATCATCGTGCCCACATTGCCAAACACAGCGTCTCTCACTGTTTCTTCCATTTGAGTTATGTATTGATGCCCTAAAGTTAAGCCCAATCTATATTTTCGAGCTTCCGACAAGATATTGGCAAATGACTCTGTGGCAAAGTTTTGAAACTCATCAACATATAAAAAGAAATCTTTTCGCTCATCTTCTGGAGTATCCAC
This sequence comes from bacterium, assembly GCA_030648255.1. Lineage (GTDB taxonomy): Bacteria > Patescibacteriota > Minisyncoccia > Minisyncoccales > CG1-02-41-26 > STD1-80. The sequence goes on along the minus strand of JAUSHZ010000012.1, from coordinate 3,578 downwards.
CCGCGACATGGCGGCCAGTTGCAGTTTAGTGATTAAAAGACCGCCCAACAGTTTTGAAGAATCCTCTCCAATTCTACCTTTTGAAAGATCCATAATTAAAATCTTTTCTTCATCCATTATTTTTCTCATATCAAGAGACGATTTTGTTTGCCCGATAATATTTCTAATTAGAGGAGAAGAAATAAACTGGCCAATCTTATTTTGAATGGCGGCTGTGGCTTCGGTTTCATACTTTTGCGAGTATCTGGCAAATTCATTAAGCCAAAATGACTTAACAATAGGGTCTTTAATTTTTTCAACAACACGGGCTCTATACTCTTCGTCAGCTAAAATCCTATTAACGCCAAGCAGGGTTGAATTGGGATACTCCAACAAAGATAAAATACAGTTGTTTAAAATATATTCCATACGAGCCGACCAAACATCAGGCCATATCTTTTTAAAAACGCCCATTAAGCCAGAGGCAACGAGGTGCCTAAACTCAACATCAACTTTTTCCATAACATTAAAACTAATTGGAAAGTCTAGATCAGCCGGGTTAAAATAGATAACATCTTTAAGGCGTTCTTTGGGAATATAATCCAAAAGCTCGCTGGCTGCTTCGCCGTGCGGGTCCACAAAGCCAACACCATGGCCATTTTGAATATCCTGGATAGCCATGTTTTTTAAAAGCTGGGTTTTGCCCATGCCAGTTTTTCCAATAACATAAACATGCTTGCGCCTGTCGTCAAGCTTGATGCCGAATCTTTTACGCTCGTTACGAAATGATGTCTCACCGAAAAATGTAATTTCTTCTGGCATAGATTTTGTGTTTATTTTATGTGAAGCTGTTGAACCCGAGCTTCAAAGGCTCCCCAAAACTCGGCTTCAACAGCTTTTACCCAATTCGGAAGCTGTTGAAGCTCGGCTTCAACAGCTTCTAGCCAATCGGTAGATTGGCGGGTGGGCCGGCTTTTTTGGATTCAATTGTTTCAAGTCCGGCGGCTGGCATAGCAGCTTTGCCTGGAAAATGCCATAGGGTGGCTATCTCTTCTTGATTTAAAATTAAATGCCCATTTTCCTGGCCGGGAACATATTTGGGGAAGTAATAGCCCCATCGGCTTCTATATCGCACAAAAAGCTTTCTTTTTTTAATATATAGCCTTTGATTTCTAAAAAAAGCTGGAGCAACCACCTTAGTTGTCATAAAGGGCTTAAGGCCATTTAAATTTATTGTGGTAACACCGCTTGACAAATTTAAAACAAATCGCAAGTTTGGCTTGAAAAAAGCATCTTTTTTACCCAAAAGAGCCATTCTTATAGTTGCTTCAAATCCATACTTTGCCATTTTATTTTCAATGCCCACCACCATATCTTTTTCCCCCGGGCTCATATGCAATTCAGGCGGTAACAATGGCTCAACTTTTTCTTCAGACTTAAATGGCTCTTTGTCGTGAAGCAAAAGGTTAAATGCCTCCCCCACAATTGTTTTGTTATCTTTGGCTGGCAATGGTCTTTTTAGAAGCTTGGCTAATTCTTCTCTGCCCTCTATTCTCCAGTCATTTTCATCATCTTTTAAAATTGGCTTGAGCATAACTTGAAACCACAACTGCTCGCCCGGGCCTAATCGCGACATCCCCTCTAAAAGAACTCCTAATGGGTCCACTCTTCTCTCTTCTTCAATTTCTTGGGTTGCCTCAAAAAAACTAAGATATGTTTTAATAGGATAACACCTTTTTTTCATCATTTTAAAATTGCAAGCCCATATATCCCAATCCTTATTGGGGATATCTTGAGGAACCCTGCGAGTGTAGTCCATTACCTGGTCAACTTCCACTTCTGGGTATTGAGAATAAATAGCTGATTCAAAGGCCTTTCTAAAAGCTCCGGGCAAATAAATAAAAAAATGGATCTTGCCGTCAATTGAAGCAATCTCTAAAGAAAAATTTAAAAGATATTTTCCCTCAAACCATCTTTCTTTAAAATCAGCTGGGTCATACACCTGCCAAAAATTAGAAATAACCTGCTCCATGGCTTTTAATGGCCTGTCAATTTCTTTGGATATTTTAACTTCCAAAACTATCCAATTGGCTCGGGCCCAATATTTATCATTCATATACCACTCGTATATAAACTTTAAGTTTGGGAAAAAAATAAATGGCAAAGGAAGCCACCACCAAACAGAAAAAACCTGCCAAATTATGTTCAGAGTACTTTTTATTATTGGTAAAAAAGCAGAAGGGTCCATTAAAATAAATTAACCTAATTATACTAATTAACCTAAATAAATCCCAATAAACAATTCCCAATTGGGGCTTGGAGCTTATTTAGAATAATTAGAGCAATTAGAATAATTAGAATAATTTTCTATGCGGTTTTAATAGCAAGAGTATATTTGCCCTGAGTGTCTCTAACAAAGTTCTTCTTATCAGACAAATTTAAAAAAACTGTATTGGGCTTAACAAGCCTCTGCTTTTGAACAGCCAATAAAATCTCTTCTTTGTCCATTCCAGCATTTGCTTGTAATACTTTAAATATAACATCTTTTACTGTGCCAGATGAATACCCCCAATCACTTAACCCATAGATGCCCCTTCCCACCAAAATAAACCTGCTATCACGAATCAATTCATTATGAATTGTTTGGGGAAGCATTTTTCTTTTTAAAAATAAATCGCCTGGCAATTCTCCGGCCTTATCAGCAATTGCTCTAAAATGCAATGGCTCGCCAGATTTTTTTAAAACCAAAAAAGCAGCGTCCCTAACGCCTCTTGGCTTAATTTCTGGCCAAGCTGATAGGCCGTAGCTTCCCAAGGGCCCAACTTCAATGTCTTTGGCAATTTCCAAGCAAGAACTTAAAAATAAATTATCGCTTATATCCAGACATTTTGCCAAGGTTTCCAAATCCATTGGCTTTTTTTCTTTTTGAAAAAAATCTTTTATTTTTTTGACCATTGAGTCAACCAGCCCTTCTTTGCTTTTTTCTATTGCCCAAAAAGGATAGGCGCTTTCATTATCGCCCAGCCGGGAAAAACTCGGAGCCAATTCAAGCAAGAAATAAATAAAGTTTTTATTTTTTTCATTAGATAGTTCTTTAAATAAAATATCTTCCCGTCTTAACCCAGCGGTTTTGTTTAAATAATTTCCAAAATATTCAAACGCTTTTTTTAAGTTTTGATTTTCGGTAAAATCCTTTAAACGCAAAAAACCGCTTTTTTCAAGCTGCCTTACTCTTTCTCTGGTTATGCCCAAATCATTGCCAATTCTTTGCAAGGTTTCTGATTGGGCCTGATTTAAACCAAACCTTCTCATCAAAACCTGGCTTTGCCTTGATGGCAAAACTGCTAAGAGCTCCTCGCAAATTGCTTGATAGTCAAAATCACTCATAAATAATCAGGAGGTTTTACTCTCCTTAATAATACCATTTAAACATAAAAGCTATTTACTGTCAATAGCTTTGGTAATCTATACAGACATATTGCACTTTCCTGATAGTCTAGGGGCATATGAAAATCATGCCCAAATCAACAAAAGAGGAGAAGTATCGATGGATAAAGCCAATTTTAGACAAAGAAATATCAATTAAAAATATGGTTAAG
>JAUSHZ010000003.1 GCA_030648255.1 bacterium | reverse complement strand
TTTAGGATTTAAGAAACCTTTAGAGGTTATGTTGGAGAACAACCAATTCAAAAATCCAGATGTTTTTGTTATGATAGATTCAATCGTCAAACCAAACAATAATTTAATCCCAAGTGTTCGGTTTCAGGGCTGAATCCACACGAATAAGTATTTATATATTATATATCTTTTTTTGCTATTTGTCAAATTTAATTGGTGGGATTGCAAGGGGTTTTCTTTTGGGTAAAATTTTGATAGCATAAATCATGAATCATAAATCTTAAATCATGAGTCTTGTTTTATACAGAAAATATAGGCCAAAAAGTTTTAGCGAGGTGGCGGGGCAGGAGCCAGTTATCCAAACCTTAACCAACGCAATTTCGCGAAATATGATAGCCCATGGCTATTTGTTTTCTGGTTTTCATGGTTGTGGCAAAACCACAGTGGCTCGGCTTTTTGCTAAATCAATTAACTGCCAAAACCGTAAGGATGGCGAATTTGAGCCATGCAATAAATGCGATTCGTGCCTAGAAATAAATCATGGCAATTCTATTGATTTAATTGAAATAGATGCCGCCAGCAACCGAGGAATTGACGAAATGCGAGAGCTAAAAGAGGGGATTAGGTTTAACCCAGTTAAATCAAAATACAAGGTTTTTATTATTGATGAATGTCATCAGCTTTCCAAAGACGCGGCCAACGCTTTATTAAAAACATTAGAAGAGCCACCAAGCCACGCTATTTTTATTTTTGCTACAACAGAGCTTCATAAAATGATTCCCACTATTTTGTCGCGGTGCCAACAGTTTAGCTTTAAAAAATTAAATTTAACGGGGCTTGTTGAAAGATTAGAATACATTTTAAAGCAAGAAAAAATAAAATATGAAAAATCAGCCCTTGAATTAATTGCTTTGAAAGCCAGCGGCAGCGTGCGGGATGCAGAAAAACTGCTTGACCAGGCAGTGAGCTTTACCGATAAAGATGGAGTATTAAAAACAGAAATTTTACAAGCAATTTTAGGCACAGCCGATAAGTCGGCTATTTTTAATTTTTTAGATTTTTTACAAACCAAAAACGCCAAAGCAATTTTTGAGCTTTTAACGGAGCTACGATTTTCTGGGGTGGATTTAAAAGAATTTGCCAAAGATTTAATAGAGTATTTGCGGGAAGCATTGTTTTTAAAAATCGATGCCGCCGAAGAAAGTGCTTTGATTTTGTCTTTAACCAAAGAAGAAAAAGAAAATCTTTTATCTTTTTCTGGAAAATATACCGAGCAAGATTTGAAAGTTATTATTGATTTGTTTATGACCGCTGAAAACAAAATGAAGTATGCCTCAATCTTGCAACTGCCACTTGAATTAGCAGTCGTTGACGTTTGCTATAAAAATGCGTCTGCTCCGTTAGAAACGCCTTCGCGTTTGACATAATCGCAGACTTGTTATTTCGTTTTTAATGGGGTAGAATATGAAACATTGCGGGGTGGTGTAATGGTCGCACAGGGGCCTTTGAAGCCCTTGATCTAGGTCCGATTCCTAGCCCCGCAGCTGAATTGGAGTTTTTAAAAGTAATCTTTTGAAAAGCTCGAATTCGCTTCGCAGATGTGCCAGCACCCAGTAGGTCATTTTGCTAAATGAGGCACACCAAGAAGTGGATAGATCAGATACTCCATGCTTACTTCTATAGCAGAAAAATATGTAAAATATGCACTAATCGCTGATAATTTAATCGGTAAGGGTACTGTTATTGATGCATATTATGGCGATCCATCGCTTGCTAAGAATCTTCCTCAAATGACCTCTGATGGGTTAGTCAATGAACTTAAACGCTTAAGAGAAAAATTAAATCAGGATGTAATGGATTCCCAGAGCAGTAGTGGAGTTTTTTTGGATCGGCAGATGTCTTCCCTGACCAACCGTCTACTTATTCATACCCAATCTTTAGACTTGCCCTATACAGACATTATTAAGCTTCTTCTTGATGTAGATTTACTACCTTCTTCATGTATCGATATTAACATACGCTATAATCGCCTAGAACAACTGTTAGGGCAAATAAATTTAAAGAATAAATTGCATGAAGCCATTATTGCTTGGGAAGAAACTGGTAAGGTTTCGTCAGAAGAATACATTTCTATGTTAGAAAAAACTATACCAGAGTTTTTTCAAAAGACTTGTGAACGAGTGATTTTTCCTACCTTGGGAGAGGAGATAGCCAATTGGGTTATTGAAAGAAACAAACTTACTTTTGAATTAAAGAAAGCCAAAGAAAGCTGGAGTGCTTATAACTATTATGACCGGGATTTTAACGGGCATATTATTTTTAACAAAAATCGCTCACTCAATGTTTTTGATATTCCAATCTTTGTAGCTCATGAAATTTATCCTGGCCATCATACTAATTCTTTAATCCGTGAAGCTTTGTATTCCCATGGGAAGTTAGGTCTTGAAGCTACCGCACATCTATTATCTAGTTCTGAAAGCCCTATAATAGAGGGGATAGGAGAATACGCTTTCTCTTTGATAAACCAAGGAGATATTGACGTTAACACCGCTATAGCTTTTGAGCTTGATCGATTGCGCACTGAAGTCCAGTATTTGGGAGCTATGCAATTTTATGTTTATCAATCATCTCCTGCTCAAGTAAAGCAATTTATGAGACAATATGGGTTGATGAGTCCCGAAAGAGCAGAAAAGTCTTTCAGGTTTATTCAGGAATGGAAGTATTATGTTCCCTGTTACTTTATTGGGTTTAAATTAGTTAGTGATGCAATCCAGCAATATGGAGACAAGATCATTCCAAGTCTCTACGGTTTATGTAATCCTACAATTCTTGCTAGTTTGTCTTAGTAGCTAAAACTTGCTTCGCGGATGCGCTAGCACCAGTAGGTCATTTTACTAAATGAGGCGCACCAAGAAGCGAAAGAAAATTTTGTCGCAAGAAAAAGTGGTGGTAATTGATAAGAGTTTACCTATGCAAAAAATATTTGAAGCAGAACAGAGTTGGTTGTCTTGTATTGGATGTGGCTATAAAACAGATTTACTGGATGAGAGGAAATTCCGCTGTCCAAAATGCGGAGATCTTTATGATATTGACCATAATTTTGATCTCTTAAACAAAACTTTAGGAGATTATATTAAAATTTTTGATAAAAGGGCTGCCTTAAGCGCTTATCAATCTGATAATCCCGCGATTCGTTCTGGCGTTTGGCGATTTAAAGAATGGATAATGCCATTTATGCCAGACAATTTAATTATTACCCTAAACGAAGGAATTGTTCCTATTGTTCGGGCTGGCAAGCATCTTCAAAATTGGGTGGGGGATATTGAGCTTTATATTATCATGGAAGGAATGACCCCCACTGGCTCATTTAAAGATTTCGGTGGTACTGTAATGATGTCTGTTGCAAATGCTGCTGGTATTTGTGCAGTTGGTTGCGCATCAACAGGCGATACGTCTGCGATGGCCGCAGCCTATGCAACAGCCGCAGGAATTCAATGTGTAGTAATTTTGCCAAAAGGCAAGGTAACAGCTGTGCAATTAGCCCAGCCATTGGTTTTTGGAGCAAAAATAATTCTTTTGCCTGGGGATTTTGACGATTGTATGCAAGTTATGCAAGAGTTAGTTGCAAGCTACGGAGTATATCCCGCAAATAGTTTGAATCCTGCCCGCATAGAGGGACATCAAGCCACAGTATTTCAGATTGCTCAATACTTTAGTTGGCAGTTGCCAGAATGGATTGCCGTTCCCGTCGGCAATGGTAGTAATTGCTCATCGGTCGGTAAAGCCATGAGGTTAATGGAACGATTTGGACAAAAAAAGATATCTCGAATTCTTGGTTGCCAGTCAGAGGCTGCAAATCCGTTAGGAAAATCTTGGAATCTGGCGCAAAAAGATAGCGAGGTAGCATTAGAAGAGTGGAAGGCCAGATACGGACCAGTGAAAACTGGCGAGACAGCCGCTACAGCGGCTCGTATTGGCAGTCCTGTTTCCCGAGATAAAGTAATGAGAGAAGTAATTCATTCTTATGGGGCTATGCAAGTTGCCACAGAGCGCGATTTGAATGAAGCTGTTTCTATATGCGGAAAAGATGGCCATTTTGTTTGTCCGCAAACTGGTATTGCTTTAGCGGGAGTGCGCAATGCAGTGAAGGGGGGATTGATTAAAAAAGGAGAGAGGGTTGTTGTAGTTTCTACGGCGACTGGGTTAAAGTTCGCAGAAACCGCAGCAGCTCATTTGCAACATAACATAATATCTGTAAGCGACTGTAAAACAGAGACGGTAGCCAAAATCCTAAAGAGATAATATTTAATAATATGAACATTATTGGAATATCCGGAAGCCCCAGAGATAAAAATACAGCACATATGCTCAAGACAGTTCTTGATGCAACTGGGCAAGAATACGAATTGATTACTTTAAAAGATAAAGATATTAAACTTTGCAATGCTTGTGGGGGATGTTATAAATCTTATCAATGCGTTGTAAAAGACGACATGCAGGAAATATATGGCAAGTTATCAAAAGCCGATATTATTGTCTTGGGAAGCCCGACATATTTTGATAATGTTACTGCCTTAATGAAAGTTTTCATTGACAGGTGTCTTCCTCTTTATCTTTCAGAGAAATTAAAAGATAAGAAAGTGGCGTTAGTTTCAGTGGGAAACTTTAAAAAAGGAGAAGTGAATTTTTTAGATGGATATAATCCAGATGAGGCAATAAAGGATCCAGATTTAAAAGAAGAAATGGAGAATACCGTTAAGAGATGTATAGATAATATGAACAATTTTTGCAGGTCAATGAAGCTAAAGATGGTAGGTAGCGTTTTCGCAATTAACGGAGACCCAAGTTTAGTAAATAGCGAGCTAGTAAAATTAGGTCAAAAACTCATTCTTTAAATATAGCATTTGACTTATAAATACTTTTGCAATAAGATAAAATAAATTAAAAATTCATATTGCCTTTATAAGAAAGTGGGGTTAGATTCCCCGGCTGTGCCGCAACGGTAATGTCTGACTTTTGTCAGAATAAGCCCGAATATTATTTGGCAATAAATATGTGTCAGGTCCCGAGCAGGACAAATTACGGATTTTATCCGCGGTCTTTCTTGCTTTAGGAAAGATTTTTTGTTTATCAAATTATTTAATAAATTAAAAATATGAAAAACCTCAATTTTAAAAGTATTTTTTTTGTAATTTTTTTGGGCTTGTTTATGTTTGTTTCTCAAGCCAAAGCTGAAGCAACAACCACAGTTCAATTGAAAGTTGTCGCTTTTGACCAAATTTTGTTTGATAATAATTTTGTGGTAAATTCTTGCCCAGATGAGGCAAGTAGCACAGAGCACACTTTAAATGCTTGGTGCGCTATTGACCAATTAATTTCAAGCCAAGGATGGACCGCCACTTCAACTTGGTATTCATACGGCATAATGCTCAATGCCATAAATCAATACGAAGGAACAGACAGCAATTATTGGCTTTGGTTTAGCAATTTTGAGCCAGGCGAAACTGCGCTAAACCAGCATATACTTTTTGATGGCGAAAAATTATTGCTTACCTATGGGACAAGCCCGCTTAAAATAACAGCTTCTTCAACCTCGCCTTATGTTAATTCCACAACAACTTTAAGCGCTTTATATTTTGACACTTCTTTATGGGGGTGGCAGGGGGCAACGAGCAGTATTTTTTCAATCAATGGCCAAGAAATTTTTAGCGCAAGCGGAACTTATGAACTGTGGCCAAGCACCACCACGGCTTATAGGGTTTTTGCAAAAAAAGATGGGTTTATTGACAGCGAGCCAATAACAATTAACCCGCAGTTGCCCTCAATAAATATTAATTTGCGGATTGAAACTGCAAGCTCAGCTACATTCAGCCAAAACCTTGCTGTTTCGGCCTGCGAAGAAAATGACGGTGGCGGAATTTATACCCTAAATGGCAGATGCGCTGTGGCGCAGTCAGGGTTGGAAAACCAATGGACAAGCTGGGGGAGTGATTTGTTTTTAGACTCAATTGCAGATTATGTAAATAATAAAGATGGAAACGGAATTTATTGGAGCTGGTTTAAAAATCTTGATTATGGCCAAGTATCGTTAAACAAGCATATTTTGAGCGAAAATGAAGGGTTGCTTCTTGTTTATGGCGTAAATCCTTTAAGAATTACAGCACCAACCACAACCCCAGCATTAAACAGCGCAACCACTTTGTATTTGGAACAATTTGGTTATGATTCCAGCTGGAATCCTGCTTGGCAATCTACAGCAAGCAGTACATTTTCAGTAAATGGCCAGGAATTTTTTTCCACAGACGGAACAATGCAATTATTAATCGCCACAACCAGCCCATACTCAATTTTTGGGCGCAAAGCAGGTTTTTTAGATAGCCCAATTTTAATCCTAACCGGAATTTTTCAGGACAATACTTCAAGCCAGCCAGTTATTCTTGGTAATCCTGGTGGTGGCGGGTCGGGCGCCAGCAGCGCGCAAACGCATTATACTGTAGATATAAATAAGGCCATAAATTTTTTGGTTTTCAATCAAAATAGCGATGGTTCAATTGGCTCGTCAATTATTTATTCTGATTGGGCTGGGATTGCGCTTTCTAATTTTAACAGCGGAGATGCAAAAAATAAACTAAAAAATTATTTATCAACAGCAAAGTATGACACTAACGGAAGCATTACAGACCTTGAAAGAAGGGCAATGGCTTTGATGGCGCTTTCAATTAGTCCTTATTCTGGAACTGAAACAGACTATATTTCAAAAATTTTATCGGCTTTTGACGGAACGCAAATTGGGGACCCTAATCTTTTCAATGATGACATTTTCGCGCTTTTCCCCTTAATAGAAGCTGGGTATTCTGGCTCTGACCCAATTATTAAAGCAACTATAAAGTTTATTATTTCAAAACAAAGCGCAAGTGGATCTTGGGGAAATGTTGATATAACAGCCGGGGCAATACAAGCGCTTTCCCTTGCAAAAAAATTTGGAAATTTAGACACAGATACTGTAAATTTAATCAGCCAATCCTTGCAGACAGCAAAGAATTATCTGAAAAATTCCCAAAATGCCAATGGCGGTTTTAATAGCAATACAATATCAACTGCTTGGGCGGTTCAGGCAATCGTGGCCTTAGACGAGCAAGTTTTGGCTTGGGAAAATAATGGAAACAATCCTTTTGACTTTTTGGCTTCTCGCCAAAACAGCGACGGCGGGTTGGAAGATGTGTCTGTTGCTACGGATACTAGAATTTGGACAACTGCTTATGTTATTCCAGCTACATTGGGCAAAACTTGGGGTGAAATATTGGGAAGCTTTCCAAAACCAGCCCAAAATTCCCAGAATAAAAGCAATATAAATACAAACCAGAATAGCGTTACTTCTACCTCCACCACAACCACAACCACAACCACAACTTCTACTTCCACCCCTAATTTGTCCGCCCCCACTAGCAGTTTAGCATTTACTACCACTTCAATAGATGAAACCGCAACGGAATTTATTTCAGCAACATCAACAGCAACTACTACCAAAACTTTACCCAAAATCATTGCTAATATTTCGGGAGAAAAAATTGAAACTGGGCAAGATTTGCCAGAAAGTGAATTAGTAAATTCAATCCAGCAAAACGAGTCAGCTAAAGAAGATTATTCAAAAAACTTTACTGCCCAAATAAGCGATAGCATTGGCTCTGGCCGTTCCAATAGCGGGAAAACAATGAACACAATATTTTATTTATCACTCGGAGCGGTTTCCATATTGGGATTATATTTAACTGTAAAATTTTTAATTTTTAAATCTTGATTATCAAAGCGCCACAGGGTAAAGTAAACAATGAAACACTCGGTTTATATTCTTGAATGCGCAGACAAAACCCTTTATGTTGGTTGTACCAACAACCTTGAAAAACGACTAAAGGAACACAACAACTCAAAACAAGGCGCTCACTACACCAAAATTCGCCGACCAGTTATCCTAAAATACTCCGAACAATTTCCAACCCTAACCCAAGCCCGCTCCCGCGAAGCCCAATTAAAACACCTCCCCAGAACAAAAAAATTAGTGCTAATAAAGCGTCCACTGGTAAGACCAGTGTAAAATTAAAACCAGTGTAAAAAATAATAGTTTATTTATGAAATGGGTTGGTATTAGCGGAAGCTGGCGAAAAACGAATAAGGAAATAGAAGAAAAAATACGAAGCATAGTTCGTGAAATTATAATGCGAGGAGACGGCATTGTTTCTGGCGGAGCGTTGAACGTTGATTATATCGCACTTGACGAAGCATTAAAGTATAATAAAAAAGCCGACAGAATCAAAATTTTTCTTCCTACTACTTTAGAGAAATACACGAAGCATTATCAAAAACATGCTCGCTTGAGAACTATAACTCCGAGACAAGAGAGAGATCTCATTGGCCAATTGACGAAACTTAAAAAATCTAACCCGAAAGCTTTAATAGAAAATCTAGATATTGACTTCACCGAAGAAACTAAAAAACGGATGTATTACGAACGGAACTCCAAAATCGTTGGGGCGTGTGATGAATTAGTGGCTTTTCACATTAAGACTGAAGCGAGTGAGGGTTTGGGAACTTTAGATACGATTGAGAAAGCCCAAGCAAAAGGCATTCCTGTAAAATTGTTTTCATACGATTTAAAATATGGAAATTAAAGAAGTGAAAACTGTTGAAGTCAGACTTCAACAACTCACAGTAAGCTTAATTTAAACAAAAACACCGCCTTGCGACGGGTTTTGCAGGACTTAGCCTGATGCAATATCCCAGGTTGCCACTTGATAATTAAATTATAATCGATTTTATTAAAATGTCAATAGCTAGTCTTATCCAATACAAAATGCGTGTGAAATGAGTCCTCATTCTAACGCAAAATGAGCCTGAAAGGCTCATTTGTGCGGTAGTGTGTGAATCGTTATCATTGGGGTATATGACTATCACAATGAACGACTCACACATTTA
>JAUSHZ010000002.1 GCA_030648255.1 bacterium | reverse complement strand
TTTAGGATTTAAGAAACCTTTAGAGGTTATGTTGGAGAACAACCAATTCAAAAATCCAGATGTTTTTGTTATGATAGATTCAATCGTCAAACCAAACAATAATTTAATCCCAAGTGTTCGGTTTCAGGGCTGAATCCACAGATGCTTTATTAAAATGCATTAAGGGGGAGTATAATGCTTGCGTTTTTCATTCTCCGCAAATAAGAGATGTGCTTATTGGCGCTATGATAAGCAAAATATCCGGGGGTTATGCTTGCGACTTTTTTGGCAATAAGATTATCTGGCCAAATGGCGGGAGAGTATCGCAAATTATGTTTGGATTTAACCCTCTTTCTCAAAAAGTGTTGGCATGCTTGAAAGTATAATTTTAAATTTATTCTTCTCGGGCTACAACAATGCCATAAACTTTTGAGGCGCCAGCCATTCTTAAAACACGGGCGCATTCTTGCATAGTGCTACCAGTGGTGTAGACATCATCAACCAAAAAAATAGTTTTCTCGCTTATTAAATCGGGACTCTTTATGGCAAAAGCATTAAGAACGTTTTCTTGCCGTTCTGCTCTGCCTAAATCCGCCTGGCTTTTTGTATTTTTTACTTTAATCAAATTATTTCCAGAAAAAGGCATTTGATAATACATTGATAAGATCTTAGCTAAAACAGCTGATTGGTTGTAGCCCCTTTCTCTTATTTTTTTATTAGTTATTGGCACAGGAATTAAAATACCAGAAGGCTGTTTTTCTATCAAGCTAAAATGATATATTATTAAAGTAGCTAAGGGTAGAGCAAAATTTTTTATATACGGCTCGTATTTAAAAAGGAGAATCATTTTTTTTACCAAGGGGTCTTGGTAGGGGATAGCAGAGAAAACCTTATCTAGGCAGGGCTCTTTGTAGCTTTTTCGGTTAATATCTATTAAAGAAAGGCAGTCTGAACAAATTAAAAACCCCTCTTTTTGACACCTTAAACAGAACTGGGGAAGCAATAAGTCTAAAATTTGATTTTTAAATCTTTTCCACATACCCGCTTGATTTTATTATATGCTATTATAAATAATCCGTTAATGAAAGCGAGCCAGCGGGCGAAGCTTGAATTTACGGAGGATTTACCCCGTGGAGTAGTTTTAAATTTTTAGCAAAAAATTTAAAACAGAAATTTGCAGAGCAAATTTCTACTCCACAGGGTGTAAGAACTCGTAAATTCACTCGTGGCTAATCGCCACTCATTCATTAACGAATTTTTAACATGGGATTATTCACAAAGAATTATTTAGGAGTTGATATTGGGGCCTCTAGTATAAAAATTGTTGAGATTTCGGTTTCGGGGAAAAAGAAAAAATTAGAAAATTACATTGAATTTAAGATGCCTTTTTCCCAAGAGTCCCTTAAGACATTTCACGGAGAAAGCTTGGTGCTTTTAAGTAGCGAGGTTTCAGAGATACTGACAGCATTGTTAAAGAAAGCGAAAATAAAAGAAAGAAAAATTGTTTTGTCTTTGCCCGACTTTTCTACTTTCTTTACAACAATTACCTTGCCCCCAATGACTGAAATAGAGGTGCCTCAAGCAGTGGAGTTTGAAGCTAGGCATTATATCCCCTTGCCTTTAAGTGAAGTAACATTTGATTGGCAAGTTACCGATAAAGAAGAGACTGTTTCTGGTTTAAGAAGAAAGGTACTTTTGGTGGCTATTCCAAACACTGTTTTGCAAAATTATCAAAGAATGGCCTCTTTGTGCAACCTTGAAATAAAGGGCATGGAAGCAGAGGTTTTTAGTTTTGTTAGGTCGTCTTGGCCGGGAGACAAGTATGAATATTTACCTGTTTGCATGATTGATTTTGGCTGGGAAAGCACAACCGTAAGCATTGTGGAAAAAAGAAAGTTATCAGCTAGTTTTAGTTTTGATGTTTCAAGTATTGGTCTAACAAAAGATTTATCCGTTGCTTTGGGGATTTCTTTAGGTGAGGCAGAAAAAATGAAAATAAGTTATGGCCTTGACCCTCAAAAGCCAGAAGTAGCCAAAGTGTTTTTAGACAAGATTAATTTGCTTACAATGGAAATTGAAAAAATTTGCGAAGATTTTTTTCAGGCAACGGGCAAAAGAATTGATTGTTTGGTTTTATCTGGAGGCACGGCCAATCTTTTTGGCTTAAAAGAGTATTTGTCGTCTATAATTAAAAAAGACGTTATATTGGCTGAGCCATTTTTAGCTGTTAACTGTCCATTAGTTTTAAGCAAGCGGCTAAAGCAGGTCGGCCCTTCTTTTGCAATTGCTTTGGGAGCAGCTTTAATGTCTAGCGATTAATAGTTATGACAAAACCCGATATATTTAACATAATCCCAAAACCAAAAAAAATTATTCCCAAATGGGTTAATTTTGCCATCGGCTTTTCATTGGTTATGATTTTGACGGTTGTAGGGCTTTTTGCCTTTTATTATTATCAGGCATTGTCTTGGAAGAGCAAGCTAGAAATGAAAGAAAGCGACTATTTGGCGTTAAATAATCCAGAAAATAGGGCAATGGAAATGCAGGTTTCTCTGATTTCCCAGAAATTGGAAAAGTTTTCTCAAGCCTTTTTATCTCGGAAAGTTACATATAATTTTTTTGACTTTGTTGGAAATTTTTGCCATCCCAAAGTTAGTTTTTCTGACCTTTCTCTTGATATTGAAAATGGCAATGTTTCTTTGATCGGACAAACAGATACCTATAAAAGCTTAAGCGAGCAAATAATTATTTTAAAAGACGTAAAAGAGACAAACAATTTAGTGGTTTCGGACATTTCTTTAAGCAAAGAGGGCAGTGTTTCTTTTAGGATTAGTTTTGTATTAGACCCAACTTTTTTTAAGAATAGAAATCAATGAAAAGAATTTTTATTATTCCAATTTTAGTATTCGCATCTTTTATGGTTTTGTTTTATGGCGTTTTACCAAAGTATTCAGCTCAACAAAAAGCAAAGGAAAGCTTTCTAAAAAAAGAGCAAGAGGTAAAGAACCGCCAGGAGTATTTTAATGGACTAAAGAACACTCTTTTGGAGATCTCTGCTTATCAAGAGACATTGCAAAAAATAGAGTTGTCTATGCCAGGAGAGATTTCCCTATCTACTCTGATTGGTTTCTTTAATCAGAAAGTCAGCGATAATGGTTTGGTATTAAGGTCAATAACCCCCGTTCAAACAACCTCGACATCAACCCAATCTTTTTCAATGGTATTAAGCGGGGGGATGTCGTCTTTTCAAAGTTTTTTAAAAGACATAGAAACATCATCAAGGCTGGTTAGCGTTGAAGGCTTTACTTTAAAACGAGAAATTGGCGATTCGTCAATGGGAATAAATGTTCAAATAAAAGTTTTCTACTAATATGGAACAGTTGCAGTTTAGTTTTAGACAATTTATTTACTTATCTGGGGGATTATTTGTGGTAGTTATTTTTCTTTTGATTTTAAAGTTTGTTTTTCCGGTCGCAACCGTTGATATCTTGCCCGCAGAAAGCTCTACCAAGCCAGTTGTTTTTAACTGGGAATTATTGAGAAAACCGATTTCTATTAGCTTGCCTTCTTTAGATATTGCCCTTTCGGCCTTTCCGCAAGCAACAACTTCCGGAGCTTTTATTGATTTAACGGCTGAAGTAAAAGGAGTTTCCCAAGGGCCTTTTGTTTATCATTTTGACTGCCAAAGTGACGGGGTTTTTGAGCTTGAAACAGAGCCAGTTTTTCAAAAAAGATATACAGCAGAAAGTTTATGCCTTTTTAATCAAGAGGGAGATTTTAAGGCAAAAGTCGTTGTTGACGGATTCTTTGATTATTTTCAAAATACACAGGAGGTAAAAGAGAAAAAGACCGCCGAGACCCAAACGGATATAATAGTTCAAACAACAAACCTGCCTCCAGTTTTTTCGCAATGCGATGTTGATAATGTTGAAGGCACCACCCAAATTAATTTTAATTTTAATTTCACGTCTCAAGCGCAAGACCCAAATGGAGACGAATTAACGTATGAGTGGGATTTTGGCGATGGCAATAAGGCCGAAGGCCAAAATGTAGAGTATGGCTACAAAACAATGGGATTTTTTATTCCAAAAGTAAAAGTAACTGACAGCAAAGGGGCCTTTTCTTATTGTATTGCCAAATCATTAACGGTTTTGAAGGGCCTTTCTTCTTTTGAAATAGAAAAAAAGCCTGAAATAATAGGCAGGCAAGATCCGTTTTCTCCTGTAAAAATAGGAGAATTGCCCAAGACCCAAGCAACAACCACCCAAGCAACAACTACAACGCCGACCCCAGTTAAGTAGCTCCTTGAGGTCGCACTTAACAGGGTATAAGAACTCGTAAATTCGTTTCACTCATTAACGATTTCTAATATGAACATAATACAGCTTTTACTAAAACAAAAAAAGATAAGCAAGGAGGAAGGAGAAAAACTTTCCCAGGACGCCCAGAAGCTAGGGAAAGACCAAGAGGAATTTTTAGTTGAAAAGAAAATTATTACAGAGAAAGATCTTTTTGATTTAAAATCAAAAATTTTAAACATTCCTTTGCAAGAAGTTAATGTGGAAGAAATTCCCTTAGAAGTTTTACCTGTTATTCCCAAAGAAGCGGTTGAATTTTATAAGGTGGTTCCCTTGAAGGTTGACCGTCAAAGAAATATTTTAGAGGTTGGCATGGTTTATCCAGAAAATTCCCAAGCCCAAGAGGCTTTAAAGTTTTTAGCTAGACAGCAGCGGTTTTCCTTAAACATTTCATTAATAACTTTATCTAATTTTAGAAAGTATCTTGATAGGTTTCAGACACCCGAGAAGGAAGTTGAGGGGGCCTTGGAGAAATTGGAAAAAGAATTTGGCTCAGCTGATGACAAGGAAGTTCTTGAAAATGCCGTAGGCACTGTTGAAAATACGCCAACTGATAAGCTTGCGGAAGAGGCGCCAGTTATAAGGATGGTAGCTGTTATTTTACGCCAAGCCGTAGATGGAAAAGCGTCAGATATCCATATTGAGCCAACAGTCGACAATTTAAGGGTTAGATATAGAATGGACGGAATTTTGTATCCCTCCTTAGTCTTGCCCCTAAAGGTCCACCCAGCTATTGTGGCTCGGATTAAGATTTTAAGCCGCTTGAAGATTGATGAAAATCGTATTCCCCAAGACGGCCGATTTTCCACTAAAATAGGCAGTAAAAGAGTTGATTTTAGGGTAGCTACTTTCCCAACTACTTTGGGAGAGAAAGTGGTTATTAGGGTTTTGGACTCAAATGATGGTTTAAAAAAATTGGAAGACTTGGGCTTGGTTGGCAGGAACCATCTTGTTTTAATGAAAATGATAAAAAAGCCCTATGGAATGATTTTGGTGGTGGGCCCAACTGGTTCTGGTAAGACTTCAACTCTCTACACTATTTTGCGCATCTTAAATAAAGATCAGGTTAATATTGTCACACTAGAAGACCCAGTGGAATATTTTATGAGTGGTGTTAACCAGTCTCAAGTTAGGCCAGAAATTGACTATACTTTTTCTAGAGGTTTAAGACAAATTTTAAGGCAAGACCCTAATATTATTATGGTTGGGGAAATTAGAGACGAAGAAACAGCTAGCTTGGCTGTGAATGCAGCCCTAACAGGGCATTTAGTGTTAAGCACTTTGCACGCCAACAATGCCTCTGGCGCCATACCTCGACTTTTAGATATGCAGATAAAGCCATTTTTATTATCTCCAACATTATCGGTGGTTTTAAGCCAGCGATTGTTAAGAGTTTTATGCCCTTTGTGTAAAACAAAGGTTAATTTAGACGCTAAAACAAAAGCTTTTTTGCAAGAAAAATTAAAAAATATACCCCAAGAAGCGAAAGATGATTTAAAAATAAATTCTAGTAGCCCTTTTTTCGAACCAAAAGGATGCAGCAAATGTAGCGATACCGGGTATTCTGGAAGAATAGGAATTTTTGAAGTTTTAGAAATGACTGCTCAATTAAGCGAGATCGTTGTTAAAGACCCTTCTGAAAAAGCAATCATGCAAGAAGCCAGGCGGCAAGGAATGTTAACCATGGAAGAAGACGGAATTTTAAAAGTGATGCAAGGCATAACATCTTTACAGGAGGTTATGAGGGTGGCCGAAGAAAATAAATATTCATGACAAAGTCAATTTTATTAATAGAAGACGACCCGTTTTTAATTGATATTTACAGCCAAAAGTTTAAAAAAAGCGGTTTTGATATCAGGGTGGCTGATAACGCAGTAAAAGCGTTCCAGCTTTTAGAAGAAAAAATTCCAGAAATTATTTTATTAGATATTGTTCTGCCCCAAACGGATGGGTGGTCAATTTTGAAAAAAATAAGAGCAAATAAAGATTGGAGTAATTGCCAAGTTATAGTTTTTAGTAATCTTGGCCAAAAAGAAGAAGTGGAAAAGGGCTTGGCTTTGGGAGCAAACAAATATTTAATAAAATCCCAGCACACTCCATCGGAAATAGTTAGCCAAATTAGCAAGATGTTGGAATAAATTAATTTTTTATGGAATATCAGAAAGTTTTAAACAACATATTAGAAACAGCTATTAATAGTAATGCTTCAGATGTTCATATAGTGGCTGGACACCCTTTTATTCTAAGGATCTGTGGAGAATTAGTTAGTCAGAAATATACACCTATTATATCTCCGGAAGACTCAATGGGTTTGGCCTTGGCTTTAATGGGCCAGGAAAGAAAAGCCCGTTTCTTGCAAGAAAGAGAAATTGATTTTGCTTATAGTTTTTCTGATAAAGCTAGGTTTAGAGTTAATGCGTTTTTTCAAATGGGTTTTGTGAGCGTGGCTTTGCGGCTAATTGGCGCTAAAATAAAAACTATAGAAGAACTCAATCTACCCATTACTATTAAAAGGTTTGCCCAGGCCGAGCATGGCTTAGTTTTAATAACAGGAGCTTCTTCGCAAGGTAAATCAACAACCTTGGCAAGCTTAATTGATGAAATAAATAATACTAGAGGAGAACATATCATTACAATTGAAGATCCAATAGAATATATTTTTCAAGACAAACTTTCTTTAATAGAACAAAGAGAGGTGCGCCAAGACACTTTAAGCTTTGACAATGCCCTTAGAGCCGCTCTACGCGAAGACCCGGATGTGATTATGGTAGGTGAAATGCGCGACCTAGAAACAATTGCCACAACCATTACGGCCGCTGAAACAGGACATCTAGTCTTTGCCACATTGCATACAAACTCTGCTGCTCAAACTATCCATAGAATTATTGATGTTTTCCCATCTGACCAACAAGGCCAAATTAGAGCCCAGTTAGCAGCTTCTTTGTTGGGAATTATTTCCCAAAAGCTTGTTCCCTCTAACGGCAAAGGATTCTTGCCAGCTTGTGAGCTTTTATTTGCTACAGGCGGTATCAGCAACCTTATTAGAGAAAATAAAATCCACGAAATTCCTTCTGTTCTTGAAACATCAAGCTCGGCTGGCATGCGGACGCTAAATAAAAGTTTACTTGATATGGTTGAAGATAATTTAATCACGAGAGATTTAGCCATGGCCCATTCGTTAGCTCCTGAAGATTTAAAGCTTAGATTGGGAAGATTATGAAATTTTTTTATCAATCCCGCACAAAACAAGGCGAGGAAAAAAAGGGCGTTATTGAAGCTGACTCCAAAAAAACCGCTTTAGAAACATTAGAAAAGTATGGTTTTTATGTTACTTTACTAAAAGAAGAAGAAAAAAAGAGGCTTAAGAAAAATATAAACATCAAGATCCCCTTTTTAAAAGATGTTCCTCAAAAAGAAATTGTGGCTTTTACTCGCCAGCTTTCTGTAATGTTGCGCTCTGCCATTCCGCCATTGCAAGCATTGAAAGCTATGTCAAGCCAAATGAAAAACCATAAATTTCAAGAAATTCTTGAACGGATGACCAAAAGCATTGAAATGGGAAGTCCGTTGAGCCAGGCGTTTGGCCTGTATCCAAATGTTTTTAATCAGTTTTTTGTCAGTATGATTAAATCGGGCGAGGCAACTGGTAAAGTTTCTGAATCATTACTTTATTTGGCCGATCATTTAGAAGAAGACTATAATTTTAATCAAAAAGTTATGGGGGCCATGATTTATCCGGCCTTTATTTTATTTGCCTTGGTGGCTGCTTTTTTCTTGGCAATTTTTTTCATTCTTCCTAAAATGAAAGAAATTCTAGAATCATTTAGTGGCAAATTGCCATTGGCCACTAAAGTGATTCTTGGTTTGGCTGACTTTGTTATGGGGGGAGGGTGGCTAATAGTTGTATTTTTTATAGCCCTTATTGCTATTTTGCCAGTTATTTTAAAGAAAAATAAAAAAGCAAAAATAATATATGACAAAGTAATTTTAGAGGTGCCTATTTTGGGAAAATTTTTTGCCAAGGTTTATTTGGTCAGGTTCACGGAAAATTTATCGGTTTTGATTTCAGCTGGCTTGCCAATTAACCAGGCATTAAATATTACCCACGATATTGTGGGGAACACTGTTTATAAAAAAATTATAAAAGAAATTAGCGACAGGGTGGCAAAGGGCGAAAAAATAAGCACTGTTGCTTTGGAATATCCAAGAAATATTCCTCCATTTGTTGTGCAAATGATTTCAACTGGGGAGGAAACAGGAAAAATAGACGAAACATTAATGGACGCTGTTAGGTTTTATCGCCAAGAAATTGAACGTACCGCTGATAATTTAACTACTATTATTGAGCCAGTAATGATTATGGTGGTTGGAGTGGCTATTGCAATTTTTGCTATTGCAATTTTTATTCCTCTTTTCAGGATTGGTATGGGCGGAATGGATGGGTAATAGTAGAGTTATTCACAGGTGGCATTGCCAGTGCAATTTACAAAAGGTTTTAAAGATATATAATAAAATCAATATTACTAATTAATGAAAGGTCGCAAAAAATTATAAATTTAAATTATTTATTATGAAAATGTTTAATAAAAGAGGTTTCACTTTGATTGAGTTGTTAGTTGTCATTGCCATTATTGGCATTTTAGCTTCCATTGTGTTGGTGAGCTTTCCTTCTGCCCAGAAAAAAGCATCGGATTCCAGAGTTATTTCAGCTATAGCGCAAGCAAGAACAGTTATGACTTATTATGGAGCGAATAACGGTGATTCTTACGCAACTTTTTCTTGCACTTCTCCCGATATGCCCGTACTTTGCGCTGAGGTTTTGGCTAATGGTTCGAAGACAGCTTTGAATGTTGTGGTAGTAGGCACTGCTGATGCTTGTATGTCTGTTCTGTTGAGCGCAAAAGCAAGCACCTATTATTGCGCCGATGCTACTGGGGTTGCTAAGGAAACTGCTGCTGCTTGTGTGGCGGCTACTGCTAAGTGTCCATAATTGTTTTTTTCTTTCTTAATCGCCCTGGCCTTGCTGGGGCGGTTTTGTTTTAAGCTAATTAGTTATCCACAGGTTTTGATTTGTTTTCCCTTTTTTATTTCTATATGATTTAGATAATAATTCAAGGTTATGCCCAGCATGACTTTGCTAAGTCATATGATACTAGTTAATACGAGGGGTTTCACGCTTATTGAGTTGCTAGTCGTTATTGCCATTATTGGCATTTTAGCTTCCATTGTGTTGGTGAGCTTTCCTTCTGCCCAGAAAAAAGCAAATGACTCTAGGGTCGTATCTGCTATTTCTCAAGCTAGAACTGTTATGATTTATACAAAAGCGAATAGTAGCACTTTGGCTGCTGCTAATTTTTCCTGCACTGTTCCGAACGAAATGGTCAATTTGTGCGCTGAGGTTGTAGCCAAGGATTTAGGTTCTGCTGCGCTAACTATTAATAGGTCAACTGATAATTTAGAGGCTTGTTTATCTGCGCCACTTAACGCAGGAGGTTATTATTGCGCCAGTTCTGAGGGGCTGGCTGGGAGAACAGCAACAGCTTGCGCCGCTGGGACACCTACTACAGCGCCTTGCCCAACCATTATTGGTAATTAATTTTATAAAAAAGTTTTTTGGGCTGGCCAGCCTGCATTAGCTACGCTAAAAGCGTTGCTGGCGGGTGGAATTACCAGCCCTTTTTTGATAGAATAAATAATGCTACTAATAATTTTTATTTTCGGGTGTGCTATCGGCAGTTTTTTGAATTGCGTTATTTATAGAATGGAAAGCAAGAAAAGCTTTGCTAAAGGCAGGTCATTTTGCCCCAAATGCAAACATGTTTTAGCTTGGTATGATTTAATTCCCATATTTAGCTTTTTATTTTTGCGGGGAAAGTGCCACTACTGCAAAAAGAAAATTAGTTGGCAATATCCAGCAGTGGAAATAGCAACAGGAATTTTGTTTGCGGCTATCATGAATTATGAATTAGGAATTAGGAATTATGAATGGTGGAGCTCTGTGTTTATTTTTAATTCGCTATTCTTAATTCTTAATTCTTGCTTCCTGATTCTTATTTTTATCTATGACCTCAAGCACTATATTATTCCTGATAAATTGGTTTTTCCCGCCATTGGCATAGCTTTGTTTTTTAATATTTTTAGTGGTTTTTTTCTTAATTCCTTGATAGCTGGCTTAGTGGCTTCTGGCTTTTTCTTCTTGATATGGTTAGTTTCGCGGGGTCGCTGGCTCGGTTTTGGCGATGTTAAGTTGGCCTTGCTCATGGGCTTACTACTGAGTTGGCCTAATATTTTAGTGGCCTTGTTTTTTGCTTTTGTTTTAGGAGCTACTATTGGCCTAATTTTGATTGCTTTTCAGAAAAAGACGATGAAGAGCCAAGTGCCTTTTGGCCCATTTCTTATTATTGGAACTTTTATTGGATTATTTTGGGGGCAAAATATAATTAACTGGTATCTGAATTTAATTTTATGAATAAAGGATTCACTTTAATTGAATTAATGGTTTCTATATCAATTATCGCCATTGTTTCTTCTGCTGTAATGGTTGGAAGAAACGGAGCAGAGCAAGAAATGTCTTTAAGAACAACTGTTTTTTCGCTTAGCCAAAATTTAAGAGAATATCAGGAAAAGGCATTGTCGGGTGAAGATGTCAATTGCGGAACGGGAAAAAATGTTTGCGGCTTTGGGATTCACTTTACCCAAAACAATGATTTCTATACTCCGTTTGTTGATTGTTCTAATAATTGCCCGGAAGGGGTCCATTCATTTGATAGCAACGACATTGCTCGCCCACCAATTTCTTTGGGTAAGTCTAAAATTTGCAGTGTTGATGGCCATAATTTTGATGTGGTTTTTGCTCTGCCAGACCCTACTGTTTATTTAGATAACGTTGCTTGGGGAGATGAAGTAGACGTCTCGTTATGTTTAAAAGCCAACACTACTATAATTAAAAAAGTTAAACTAAACAATGCTGGAAAAATCGAAATACAATAATTTAATAAAAAGCAATGCGGGATTCACTTTAATGGAGGTTTTTATAGCCATGTCTGTTTTGTCAATTGGAGTGGTCGGAGCTTTTAGTGTTTTGCCTGCAATGATAAAAAACCAAACAATGAATGCGGACAAGTTTTTAGCTTCACAAATTGCTAATGAGGGCATGGAGTTAGTCCGCAATTTAAGAGACAATAATTTTCTCACAGGGCAAAATTGGGAAACTGGCTTAACTTCTTGCGCTATTGGGGATAGTTGTGAAATTGATTACAACGACACAGCAATGCAAATAAATGATAGATTTTTACAAATTGACCCCTCTAATGGATTTTACAATTATGGAGTGGGGCCAAACAGCAAATTTAAGCGAAAAATAACAATTAGCACTGCTGACCCAACTTTATTAAACGTAAAAGTTAGGGTTTCTTGGAATGGCAAGGGCTCGCCATTTTTAATTGAAGAAAATTTTTATGATTGGCAATAAGTGATCCGTTAGCGATGGCAAGGCGATTAGCCGAAGCCAGAGCTTACGGAGAACTTACCCCGTGGAGTAGTTTTAAATTTTTATTAAAATTAGGATAATTTGAATAAAAATTTAAAACAGAAATTTGCAGAGCAAATTTCTACTCCACAGGGTGCTAATTTTTTGAACTAAATTTATTTCCCTATGACACTCAAAAATTTAGAAAAAAATTGCAAAGGCATAACATTATTAGAAATATTAGTAGCCATAAGCATTTCTTCTATCGTGCTTATTGGAGCTATTGGCTTGTTTATTTCTTTAATTAAAAATCAGCAAACCTTATTAAATAAGGCATACGTTTTGAACACCCTTTCTTATTCTACCGAGTATATGTCAAAAGCAATCAGAATGGCTCAAAAAGATAAAGGCGGAACTTGTCTTGATAATAGTATGGAAAACTTTAATTCTACTGGAGATTCTATAAAATTTTTAAATTACAACAATGAATGCCAAAGGTTCTTTTTAGATAGCGGGGTGCTAAAAGTTAGCAAAAAAATCAGCGGGGTTGATATTGCTCAAGCCTTAACTCCAGCCAATATCACTATTGAAAGCTTGAATTTTGTTTTGGCTGGACAAAGTCAAGATGATAATCTTCAGCCAAAAATCTCTTTTTCTTTAAAGGCGAGGGTTCAGAGCAGCAGCATTCCTTCTTTTTTAATTCAAACAACAATTTCTCAAAGAATGCTTGATATTGCTTACTAAATTTATGGCAAAAGAAGACAAACAAAAAGGCGTTATTCTATATATTACTCTTTTAATTGTTTCAATTTTTATGGCAATTGTTATCACCTTAACAAGCATTTCAATGAGCCAAATAAAGATTTCTTTTCAGGCCGGGGATTCTGTGAAAGCGTTCACTGCCGCTGACACGGGAGTTGAGCGAGTCCTTTATAATATTAGAAACGCAGACCCAGTAGATTTTAGCGATATTGGAATAACAAGTCTATCTAATGGTTCAAGCTACACTGCGGACATCACTATTAATAGCTCAACAACAGCGACAATTCAGTCAAAAGGAGTATTTGGAAAAACCAGAAGAACAATAGAAGCAACATACTAAAAAAGAGTTATGAATTAGGAATTAGGAATCAAGATGAAAAAAGAAGAAGCAAAACAAAGGATTGAAAAGTTAAAAAAACTCATTGACCATCACCGATATTTGGCGCATGTTTTAGATAAGCAAGAAATTTCAGAATCAGCTTTGGATTCTTTTAAAAAAGAGCTTTTTGATTTAGAACAAGCTTATCCTAGCTTAATAACTCCTGATTCTCCAACTCAAAGGGTGGCAGGGGTACCATTAAATAAATTCAAAAAAGTAGAGCGAGAAAAACCAATGCTTTCCTTGCAAGATGGGTTTTCGTTTGAGGATTTGCTGTCTTGGGAAGACCGTTTGAGACGACTTTTAAATACACAGGAAATAAAAAAATTAGATTATTTTGCTGAATTAAAATTTGATGGATTGGCTGTTGAATTAGTTTATGAAAACGGCATTTTTATTTTAGGTTCAACCAGAGGAAATGGTTTAATTGGCGAAGATGTTACTCAAAATCTAAAAACAATCGAGGCAATCCCGTTGAAGCTAACAGCTCCGAAGGAACCGAGTTCCTTCGAGGGACGAAGGAACTCGGTTCCTTCTAGTCCCGTTGTGGTGCGGGGAGAAGTTTTAATTTCCAAAAAAGATTTTGCTAAAATGAATAAACAGCAAGAAAAGTTTGGCTTGCCTGTTTTTGCTAATCCTAGAAATATTGCCGCAGGCTCTATTAGGCAATTAGATCCAAAAATAACTGCTCAGAGAAACCTAGATTTTTACGCTTGGGATTTAGTTTCGGATTTGGGGCAGAAAACTCACAATCAAAAACACCAGCTTTTGAAAGAGCTTGGTTTTAAAATTAACAACGATACTTTTTCAAAAAAGTGCCAATCTTTAAAAGAAGTTTTAAAATTTAGAGAAAACTGGCTAAAAAATAGAGCGCAGTTGCCTTTTGAAATAGACGGATTGGTTGTTCAAGTTGATAATATAGGGCTTTTTGATAAGTTGGGAGTTGCGGGTAAATCGCCCCGGGGAGCCATTGCTTTTAAGTTTCCTCTAAAAGAGTCTCAAACAATTGTTGAAGATATAATTATTCAGGTTGGCAGAACAGGCGCTATAACACCTTTAGCTATTTTAAAACCAGTAGAAATTGGTGGCACAACTGTGTCTCGGGCAACATTGCACAATGCGGACGAGATTAAAAGGTTGAGCTTGAAAATAGGCGACACAGTCATTGTTGGCCGGGCTGGAGATGTTATCCCAGATATTATAAAAGTTTTACCCGCTCTCCGAACGGGAAAAGAAAGATTCTTTAAAATGCCCTCAGACTGTCCGGTTTGCGGTTCTTTATTATTAAAAAAAATAGGCGACGTTGTTTTAAAATGTCCGAACATAAAATGCAAAGCTAGAAAGAGAAGATATTTTTATTATTTTGTTTCAAGGCCTGCTTTTAATATTGAGGGGCTAGGCCCGCAAATTGTCAATCAGCTTTTGGATAGCAACCTAATTTCTGACCCAGCTGATTTATTTTTTTTAAAAAAATCAGATTTGCTTAATTTGGAACGATTTGCTGAAAAATCAGCTGATAATTTAATTGCGTCTATTCAAAGTAAAAAGCAAATTAATTTATCTCGCTTTATTTACGCTTTGGGCATTGATGGGGTTGGCGAGCAAACATCTGCGCTTATTGCGCAGATGTTAAGAATCAAGAATCAGGAATTAAGAATTAGGGAAATTTTAGATTATTGTCAAGCAATTTCATTAGAAGAGTTTCAAGAAGTTAAAGATATTGGGCCGGTTGTGGCAAAAAGTATTCACGACTGGTTCGGTGATAAGCAAAATATAATGTTTTTAGAAAAATTAAACAGAGCCGGGGTAAGAATCAGGAATCAGGAATCAGGAATCAGGAATCAGGAATTAAAGGGGAAGAGTTTTGTGCTTACGGGGACATTAGAAAATATGGCCAGAGAAATTGCTAAAGAAAAAATTAGGGAACTCGGGGGAGATGTGGTTGATTCTGTTTCAAAGAATACTGATTTTGTGGTGGCTGGAGAAAATCCTGGCTCAAAACTTGACAGAGCTAAAACCCTTGGCATAAAAATTTTATCTGAACCCGAATTTTTAAAAATGATAGAATAACTTATGAGTTTGAGAAATATTATCCGTTCGGCTAATTGGAGGTTGATTTTGCCGGCTTTCTTGCTGAGCTGTTTTGGGCTTCTATCGATTTTCAGCTCCTCAATAGCACGGGGAGATTTTTTTAATTTTAAAAAGCAATTAGCGGTGGTGGCTATCTCTTTGGTGGTTGCTGTGGCCATCGGCTTTATGGACTTACGCTTTTTAAAAGCCAATTCTTATTTAATTTTTTCTTTATATATTTTAGCTCTTATTTCGCTGGCTGGGCTTTTAGTGGTGGCTGGCCAAATAAGGGGTATTCAGGGCTGGTACAAGTTTGGGTCAATATCGTTTGACCCAGAGCCTTTTGTGGCTATTATTTTGATAATTGTTTTAAGTAAATATTTCTCAAGCCGGCATGTTGAAATTAGCATGTTGCGCTCAATTATTTTTTCTGGCATTTATGTTATTGTGCCAGTCATTTTAGTTTTGCTTCAGCCGGATTTGGGTTCATCTTTAAGCTTAATAGTTGTTTGGATAGGAATGATTTTATTCTCTGGCATTAGGACTCGCCACCTTATTTTACTCGTTGTTTCTTTTGGAATAGTTTTTGTTTTGGCATGGAACTTTTATCTGCATAGCTATCAAAAACAGCGAATCATCGCTTTTTTAAATCCAAGTATTGATGCTAAGGGCGTTGCCTGGAGCGCCAATCAATCAAAAATTGCCATTGGCAATGGCGGGCTTTTAGGCCAGGGCATTGGGCATGGCTCGCAAACCCAATATGGATTTTTATCTGAGCCCAAGACGGATTTTATATTTTCAGCTATTGCTGAAGAGTTCGGCTTTTTAGGCATTTTTATTTTATTTGTTATTTTTTTGGCTTTGTTTTGGCAAATTGTTTCGGTTGTGTTCCACGCCCATAGCAACTTTACTCGGCTTTTTGCTTTTGGCTTTGCCTTTTTGCTTTTGGCCCAGATTTGTATAAATATTGGCATGTGTTTAGGGCTTTTCCCAGTGGTTGGCATACCCCTGCCCTTTGTTAGTTATTCTGGTTCTTTTACCCTAGCCCTCTACATCGGCCTGGGTATTTTAATATCCCTTGAGCGAAAAGGATAATGGAATTGGGCTTAATTCTATGATATAAATGCAGTCATCTTCATCGGATATTTCTTTAGAGTTAGCTGATTTTATTTCCAATTTATTTTACCGAGCATATATCAACAAAAATAACGCTTTCTTTGAGGACTTAAAGTTTAAAATTATTCAAATTAAAAATCCGCTTTAAGCGGATTAAGATGCCTTTTGGGACTGTCATGGTTTCATTGAGAAATTCCTGTTTGAGAATTCCCTCCGCCAAGCTTTACCCAAAGGACTTATTCTTAATTAGAGTATAGCAAAGATATCAGTTGTGTCAAGTTTTAGTATTGTACAATACTAAGCATTGACATTTTTTTAATAATGATTATAATTATAATTAATAAGGACTTGACATTTATTGATTTGTTTTTCAAACTTTTAAAGACATAGAAACACACAAAAAAGAAGCTCCCCCTTTGCTGGAGGGAAGTTTTGTTGTTTTTTGTTTTTGCGTGCCCTTCCATTCTCTTTTTGTTTCAATTTTTCAAACTTTTATCCTCTTTTCTTTTTAAATGTTGGCGGGTTTTTCTATTTAGAACCTTTTTGAAGATTCGCTGGCCTAAAACAACATGCAAATAAAAAGCTTTTCTAAGTCCAAACTGTCTTTTCATTTACCTTATTTATTACAGTTGCAAAAAGATAGTTGGAATCAATTATGGGAAAAAGAGGTGCAAGAACTCTTTGAAGAAATGTTTCCCATCAGGGATTATACTGGCAAACAGTTTGAGCTGGGCTTTGTAAGCTTTCGGTTGGAAAAGCCAAAATATAAGTCGGGCGACGACGCTAAGGAAAATGACGATACTTTTGATGCTTCAATAAGGGTGAGGTTTTCTTTGAAAAATTTAAAAACAGGTGAGATAAAAGAACAGGAAGTGTTTTTAGCCGATTTCCCAATAATGACGGAACACGGCATTTTTATTATAAACGGAGTAGAAAGAGTGGTTATTCCCCAGCTTATCAGGTCTTCTGGTGTTTTCTTTACAGCTCGACCTTTTAGGGGGAAAAATTATTTTGGAGCTAAAATCATTCCAACTAGAGGCGCTTGGCTTGAATTTGATACAGACGCTTCTGGGTTTTTAGGTGTTAAAATTAATAGACAAAGAAAAGTGGCAGCCACTACCCTATTAAAAGTTTTTGGCTTGTGGGAAAAGGCAAAAATTGAGAAAGAGTTCGCTAGTATTGATAAAGGCGAGATAAAATATATAGAAAAAACTTTATCAAGAGACAACACCACTAGCCAAGAAGAGGCCTTTGTGGAAATTTATAAAAAGATTAGGCCTGGAGATTTAGTTAGCCCGGATGCCGCAAAGGACTTGGTTTTAAATATGTTTTGTAATTTCCAGCGCTATGATTTAAGCAAGGTTGGCAGGTGGAAATTTTGGGAGAGGCTTGAAGAAAATGTAGAAAAAAAGCCAAGAGAAGATATAAGTAAAGAAGAGCGGGTTTTAACCTTGCAAGATATTGTTTTGGTTATAAAAGAAATTATTCGCCTTAACAATGACCCAGAAGCCAAGCCCGACCAAATTGACCATTTGGGCAATAGAAGAATTAGAAACCTAGCCGAATTATGCTCGGGCCGTTTAAGAGTAGGCTTTATGAGAATGGAAAGGATTATTAAAGATAGAATGTCCACCTTGGACGCTGCCACTATAACGCCCTCCCAAATTATTAATCCAAAGCCAATGATGGCAGTTATTCAAGAGTTTTTTTCAGCTTCGCAATTTTCCCAATTTATGGACGGCGAAAATCCCTTGGCTGAGTTAGAGCATAAGAGGCGCTTAACAGCCACAGGAC
This sequence comes from bacterium, assembly GCA_030648255.1. Classification (GTDB taxonomy): domain Bacteria; phylum Patescibacteriota; class Minisyncoccia; order Minisyncoccales; family CG1-02-41-26; genus STD1-80. The sequence continues at coordinate 6,441 of JAUSHZ010000002.1, read as the reverse complement.
CTGGGGGCCTAACAAGAGAGCGAGCTGGTTTTGAAGTAAGAGATGTGCAACCAAGCCACTATGGCAGGATTTGCCCTATTCAAACCCCAGAAGGCCAGAATGTCGGGCTTATTAATCACTTGGCTGGCTTTGCCAAAGTGAACACTTTTGGATTTTTAGAAACTCCATATTTTAAGGTAAAAAATGGCAGGATTACTGACGAAAATTTTTATTTAACAGCCACGCAAGAGGAAAGATGCAGTATTACCCATGCTGGCGTTGATTTTAATGAAAAGGGCATGATTATTGCTGACGAAGTTGAAGCTAGAAGAAAAGGCGAGCCTCGAAAAATCAGCAAAATGGAAGTTGATTATATCGATGTTTCTTCAAAGCAGCCTTTATCAGTGGCCACTTCCTTGATTCCTTTTTTACAAAACGATGATGCTAATAGAGCTTTGATGGGTTCAAATATGCAGCGACAAGCCGTACCCTTGCTTATGCCCCAAGCTCCTTTAGTGGGCACGGGCACTGAAAGAAATGTGGCTATTGATTCTGGAGAAACAATTATTGCCCCGGACGCCGGGGTTATTACCGAAGTTGATGGGAGCCAAATTAAATTAAAAACAAAAAAGGAGACTTTAACATATAATTTAAAAATTTATCAAAGGAGAAATCAATACACAGCCACGCATCAACGGCCAATTGTCCGGAAGGGCGATCAAGTAAAGAAGGGAGATGTTCTGGCTGATGGAGCGGCTATTGACCAGGGGCGATTAGCTTTGGGCAGAAATATTTTCGTGGCTTTCTTGCCTTTTAGAGGTAGCAACTACGAAGATGCCATCGTGGTTTCAGAAAGATTGGTCAGAGATGATGTTTTCACTTCAATTCATATTGAGGATTTTACCTGCGATGTCAGAGACACAAAACTTGGGCCAGAGCTTACCACTTGCGATATCCCCAATGTTTCTGAAGAAAAATTAAAAGATTTAGACGAGGAAGGCGTGGTAAGGGTTGGGGCCGAAGTTGGGCCAAACGATATTTTGGTTGGAAAAATCTCACCAAAAGGCGAAAAGGTTTTAACGGCCGAGGAAAGATTATTAAAAGCAATTTTTGGCGAAAAAGCTAAAGAGGTTAAAGATACTTCTTTGCGCATGGAGCATGGCAAAAGAGGCAGAATTATAAAAGTAAAAATTTTTTCAAGAGATAAAGGCGATAAATTAGAGCCAGGCGTTTTAAAAAGAATTAAAGTTGAGGTGGCTCAAATTAGAAAAGTAAAAGTGGGAGATAAGCTAGCAGGCAGGCACGGCAATAAAGGTATAGTGGGGCGAATTGTTCCGGTTGAGGAAATGCCATATATGGTGGATGGAACTCCAGTGGATATTGTTTTAAACCCATTGGGCGTTGTTTCAAGAATGAATATTGGCCAGATTTTGGAAACCCATTTGGGCTGGGCCGCTAAAGAATTAAATTATTTAGCAATTACCCCTTCTTTGTTGGGCGCAACTGAAAAAGATATTAAAGAAGAATTGGTAAAAGCTGGCCTTCCCGAGTCAGGGCAAGTTACTTTATATGATGGAAAAACTGGCCAGCCATTTCCAAGCAAAATAACTATTGGATACATGTATATGATGAAGCTTATCCATATGGTTGAAGATAAGATTCATATGCGTTCAATCGGGCCGTATTCTTTAATTACCCAGCAGCCGCTTGGAGGAAAAGCTCAATTTGGAGGCCAGAGGTTTGGAGAAATGGAAGTTTGGGCTTTGGAGTCTTATGGAGCTAGCCACACCTTGCAAGAAATGCTGACTATTAAATCTGATGATGTGCCAGGCAGGGTGGCCACTTATGAAACAATTTTAAAGGGCGAAGCAGTTAAAAAGCCAAACGTTCCAGCCAGTTTTAATCTTTTGGTTTCTGAATTAAAATCCCTTGGCTTGAACATTGAAATTAAGGGTACTTTGGCTGAGGAAGATGAAGATGATTTTGTGCCAAAAAGACTGGAACAATTAAAATAAATGAGCCGTTAGCGAGGACGAGCCAGCAGGCGAAGTCCGAGCTTACGACGAATTTACCCCGTGGAGTAGTTTTAAATTTTTATTAAAATTATCCTAATTTTAATAAAAATTTAAAACAGAAATTTGTAGAGCAAATTTCTACTCCACAGGGTGTAAGTACTTGTAAATTTCACAGCTCACTAATCGTTCGCTATTCAATTAACAATTACTAACATGAAAGTATCAGACCTCCAATCTATAAGAGTAAAGCTGGCCTCGCCCGAAGATGTTTTAAAATGGTCTAATGGCGAAGTAAAAAAGCCAGAAACAATCAACTACAGAACTCAACGCCCTGAAAAGGACGGGCTTTTCTGTGAGAAGATTTTTGGCCCGTCAAAGGATTTTGAATGTTATTGCGGGAAATATAAAGGCATTAGATTTAAAGGAATTGTCTGCGATAGGTGCCAGGTTGAAATAATTAGAAGCTCTGTTCGGCGAGAAAGAATGGGGCATATAAAATTAGCCACGCCAGTGAGTCATATTTGGTATTTAAGAGGCGTGCCTTCCAGAATTGGCATGGTTGTTGATTTGCCAGCTCAAAAATTAGAAAAAGTTATCTATTTTGCTTCTTATATTATTACCAAAGTTGACCTTGATGCCAAAAAAGCAATTGTTGACGAAATCAACGAAGAGTTAAAAACAAAATTAACAGAGATAAAAGTAAGCAAAGCTGGAATTAAAGAAAAGAAAAATCAGGAAGAGGCGTTGAGAAAAATTTTTGTTTTGCGAAAAGAAGAGCTTGCTTCCATTGAACCATTAAGAGTTTTAACTGAAGCTGAATATAGAGAGTTGTCTCTGAAATTTGGCGAGATTTTTACTGCGGGCACTGGAGCTGAAACTTTAAAAAAGATTTTTGAAGAAATTGATTTAAAAAAAGAAGCAGTTGTTCTGCAAGCCCAAGCAAAGGAGCTTACAGGCATTAAAAAGAAAAAAGTTTTAAGCCGATTGCGGTTATTTGAAGGAATGGATAGGGCAAAATTAAGGCCTGATTGGATGCTTTTTGATGTTTTGCCAGTTTTACCTCCTGATTTACGGCCAATGGTGCAGTTAGATGGAGGCAGATATGCGTCTTCTGATTTAAATGATTTATATAGAAGAGTTATAAATAGAAATAATCGATTGAAGTATTTATTAGAAATTTCTGCTCCCGATGTTATTGTGCGCAATGAAAAAAGAATGTTGCAAGAGTCAGTTGATGCTTTGCTTGATAATGGAATGAGAAAAGGCCAGGTAGTCACAACGGCCACAACCGGCGGGAAAAGAGTTTTGAAATCATTGGCTGATATTTTAAGCGGAAAGCAGGGCAGGTTTAGAAGAAATCTTTTAGGGAAAAGAGTTGATTATTCAGGAAGGTCAGTTATTGTGCCAGGCCCTGAATTGAAACTTTTTGAATGCGGTTTGCCAAAGATTATGGCTTTAGAGCTTTTCAGGCCTTTTGTTATTAAAAAACTTTTAGACAGAGAATTAGCTTATAATATTAGAGGAGCTACAAGATTAATTGATGAAGGCATTGATGAGGTTTGGGCTTGTTTGGAAGAAGTGGTTGAGCACCGACTGGTTATGTTAAACAGAGCTCCAACTTTGCATCGGCTTGGCATACAGGCTTTTGAACCGCGACTAATTGAAGGAGAAGCTATTAAATTACACCCAATGGTTTGCTCGGCTTACAATGCTGATTTTGATGGAGACCAAATGGCTGTTTATGTTCCATTATCAGAAGACGCGCAAAAAGAGGCCAGGGACTTAATGCTTTCAGCTAAAAATCTTTTAAAGCCTGCGGACGGCTTGCCAATTGTTGTGCCAACCAAGGATATGGTTTTGGGTTGTTATTATATGACCGGCATTAGCAGTGAAATCATGCAACAACCTCAGGACAAGCAGTTACGGGTTTTTGGCAGTGAAACAGAAGCTGTTTTGGCCAATCAATCAGAATGGCTACCATTGAAAGAAAAAATCAAGGTCTTAATGTCCGACAAAACAATGCTTGAAACATCAGTTGGCAGGATTTTATTTAATCAGGCCTTGCCAGACGACTTTCCATTTATTAACGAGCAAGTAAACTCAAAAAAGATTTCTAAAATTGTTTCTAAAATTATTGAAACTCACACACTAGAAGAGGCTCAACAAACCTTAGATAGGGTTAAGGATTTAGGTTTTGAATACGCTACTTTATCGGGTATTAGCTGGGGCATGGATGACGTTATTGTGCCAAAAGAAAAGCCAGCCCTTATTGCCGAAGCGGAAAAAGAAGTGGATAAAATTGAATCACATTACGAAAAGGGCTTTTTATCATCAAAAGAAAGAAGCGCCAAGCTTATTGAAATTTGGCAAACTGTGAAGCAAAAAATTGAAAAATTAGTTCCTTTAAATTTGCCAAAAGAAGGCCCAGTGTATTCAATGATTGATTCTGGGGCTAGGGGTTCTTGGGCACAGCCAACGCAAATGGCTGGCATGAAAGGGCTTGTCACATCTCCAACTGGCAGAATTATTGAATTGCCTGTTAAAAATTCTTTTAAAGAAGGCTTTGATGTTTTGGAATATTTTATTTCAACTCACGGCGCTAGAAAAGGAACATCAGACACGGCTTTGCGAACCTCGGCTTCTGGATATTTAACAAGAAGATTGGTGGATGTGGCTCATGATATTATAATTTCTAGCGAGGATTGCGGAGATGAAACAGGCGCTGAAATTTTGAGAGAAAGAGCCAATGAAACAGGCCAGGACTTTAAGTTTATGTTTGTGGGCAGAGTTGTTTTAAAAGATGTTAAAGACCCAAATACCAAAGAAACAATTGTCAAGGCAGGGGAGATAGTTTCTTGGGATCAAGCAAGAAAAATTGATGAAGTCGGAGTTCAATCATTAACTGCCAGAACTCCATTAACTTGCAAAGATTTGCGAAGACTTTGCCGAAAATGCTATGGCTTTGATATGGGCAGAAACAAGCTGGTTGAACAAGGCACGGCTGTTGGAGTGGTGGCGGCTCAGTCAATTGGCGAACCAGGCACCCAGCTAACAATGAGAACCTTTCATATGGGAGGTGTTTCTAGTGTAGGCGATATTACTCGGGGCTTGCCTCGTATTGAAGAAATTTTTGAAATGCGAACTCCAAAAGGAGAGGCCACTATGGCAATATCTGATGGCGTGGTGAAAGAAGTTGATTTAGAGAAAGGTAGAATTAAAGTGATTGTGAAGCCAGAAGTAAAGACAAAGAAAACAAAAGAAACTAAAGAAACCAAGCCAGCCAAAGAAGAAATTATTGAGTATATGGTTCCAGCTGAAACAGAAGTATATGTTAAAAAAGGAGATGAAATAAAAGCAGGCAGATCTTTGTGCGGTGGCAGTTTGGATTTGAAAAAATTGTTTAAAGTAATGGGCGTAGCTGAAACCCAAAAATATATTTTACAAGAAATTCAAAAGATTTATGCGGCCGAAGGTATTAATATCCACGACAAGCATATTGAAATAATGATTAAGCAAATGTTTTCTCGAATTAGAGTGTCTGATTCTGGAGATGGGCCATGGGTGCCAGGCCAAATCGTGACAAGAGCCGAATTTGAAGAAGTGAATGCCACTTTGAAAAAAGATGGTAAGGCAACGGGCAAAGCCAAGCCAACTATTTTGGGCATATCAAGGGTGGCTTTAACATCTGATAGCTTTTTATCGTCTGCTTCGTTTCAAGAAACTTCTCGCGTTTTAATCAAAGCCTCTTTGGAAGGTAAGGAAGACAAGCTCACTGGCCTAAAAGAAAATGTTATCATCGGCCGCTTAATACCAGCAGGCACTGGGTTTAAGAAAAAGAGTAAATAGTTTATAGTTAATAGTAGATAGTTTATAGAGCCTTGAGCCCGAAATCCGATTTTGGGAGCCCTAAAAATCGGATTTCTGCAACTTTGTAAAATCGGATTTTGACAGCAAAACTATTTTTTATTATTATCAACTACTTCACTTTATCGGCGGTCGCTGTTATCTTGAAGTAAAAATTTAATCACCAAAAAACCGTCTTTAGATAAAATCTGGACGGTTTTTTGTTGGGAGGCCGAAGCCCCTACTAGTACTGACCATCGCCTGATACACAATTATATTGTAGCAAGTGTTTATTATGTGTCAATTTTTCATTTTTCATTTTCAGTTTTTACTTTTTCTTGGTATTTCCCAGCTCCCTCCCATGCCAATTCAAAAATTTTCTTTTGCGCGTCCGCGATTTTTTGGCTTATGACAAGCTACTTTTATGTTAGCCCCCTATGTGTTAGCATTCAATAAAATTAAATTTTGTGGATTCAGCCCTGAAACCGAACACTTGGGATTAAATTATTGTTTGGTTTGACGATTGAATCTATCATAACAAAAACATCTGGATTTTTGAATTGGTTGTTCTCCAACATAACCTCTAAAGGTTTCTTAAATCCTA
>JAUSHZ010000001.1 GCA_030648255.1 bacterium | reverse complement strand
TTTAGGATTTAAGAAACCTTTAGAGGTTATGTTGGAGAACAACCAATTCAAAAATCCAGATGTTTTTGTTATGATAGATTCAATCGTCAAACCAAACAATAATTTAATCCCAAGTGTTCGGTTTCAGGGCTGAATCCACAGGGGAAGGCTAGGGGAAGTACAAAAACACAAAACAGTTTACTTAATTGCAGAAAGCAAAAATAACAGCGAAATAGTGGGAACTTGCCACTTAGGACTTCTTCGAGAAAGAATGGATCATATCGGCGAATTTGGCATTGCTATTAGACAGGGCTTTAGGGGAATTGGCTTGGGCAAGTGTTTAATGGAAAATATAATAAAAATGGCAAAAACCGAATTAAAACCAAGCCCAAAAATAATTGAGTTGGGGGTTTATGAGGGCAACAAACCAGCTATTGCTTTGTATAAAAAAATGGACTTTAAGCAAGTAGCGAAAATCCCAAATTCTGTCCAGTATAAAGGCAAGCTTATCACAAAAATAATAATGCACTTAGAGATTTAATTAAAATTCGTAGAAAATCTTGACAATTTTTTTTGGCTTGCTATACTTTACCTTAATAAAGTGCTTTGCTGAAATAAAGCGAAAATATGGAGAAGTGGAACACAAAAACAACTGAAAATTTATTTGAAGCCATAATAAAAATAAAAAACTTAAAAGAAGCGAAAAGTTTTTTTAGAGACCTGCTCACCGAGCAGGAGATTATTGAGTTTGGCAAAAGATGGCAAGTGGCTCAAATGTTGGCTCGAAAAGTTTCTTATTCCAAAATCGAAAAAGAAACTGGCTTAAGTTCCACCACAGTAGCCCGCATTTCCAAATGGCTTAATAAAGGAATGGGCGGATATAAACTAATGATTAAACGCCTTGGCCATCATAGCTCTTTTCCGAGCGGGAAAGGGTTGAGTTGAACTATATTTTATTTTTCAAAATAGCCCCTTCCCGTTCGGGAAGGGGTTTTACTTACTACCTAAAAAATAAGTAGACTTTTTCACTAAAAAGAAAGGGGGTGAAAAAATGTTAAGTTTAGTTCTTTGTATATTTTCGCATGGTGGCTCCTGCAACGCACACTGTTGGGAGCAATGGGGCCTAAGGCCCCAAGACTTCTGTTTAGAAGGTTGCGAGCAAAGGGATGAGTGGTGGGGAAGCTGTCCCTACTACATCCCAGACCCCGTCGAGGGGAAAAAGGCACCCCATCGCAAAAAAGCGACGACGGGTGTCTAACTAAAAGTAAACGGCAGAATAAAATAATTAAATAAATTTATTCTGCCGTTCGCTAAAAATAAAAATATGTACAAACAACAATTAAAAGCTGTTCAAAAAATCATAGAAGACGTTAGGCTTAATGGCGATGGGGCAATTCAAAAATACACAAGGCAATTTGACGATATTCTGCTTACAGATTTTTTAGTGAGTAAAAAAGAAATCCAAAATGCTTATGCCACAGTAAGTGCGCAAACTATTGAGGCAATTAAACGAGCCGTTTTGAACATTAAAAAATTTGCCCAAATGCAAATGGAACAATTAAGGGACTTTGAATACAAGAACAACGGCATTGTTTTGGGTCAAAAAATTGAACCAGTTGAAATAATTGGCGCGTATATCCCAGGCGGAAGATACCCTTTGCCATCTAGCGCCTTAATGGCTGTTGTGCCAGCAAAAATGGCTAAAGTTAAAAAAGTTATTGTGTGCTCGCCCAAAATTCAGCCCGCAACTATCGTGGCCGCTAACTTAGCTGGAGCTGACATGATTTTTAAAATTGGCGGAGCTCAAGCTATAGCAGCCATGGCCTATGGCACGAAAAGTATTCCAAAAGTTGATAAAATAGTTGGGCCGGGTAATATTTATGTTACTTTAGCTAAAAAAGAAATTTACGGGCAATGCGGAATTGATATGCTAGCTGGGCCAAGCGAAGTACTAATAATAGCTGACGACACAGCTAACCCTGTATTTTTAAAGGCTGACCTTTTGGCCCAACTAGAGCACGACCCCCTAGCGAAAGCCACGTTAATCTGCACCGATACAGAAATACTATTAAAAACTAAAAAAGAAATAAACAAACCAATTAAAAATCTAAAAATAATAAAAGTAAAAAATTTAGACCAAGCTTTTGATATTGCAAACAATGAAGCGCCTGAGCATTTGGTTCTATCTATAGAAAATCCTAAAAAATATCTGTCAAAACTAAAAAACTTCGGTTCCTTGTTTTTAGGAAATTATTCGGCTGTAGCTTTTGGTGATTACTGTTCGGGCACAAATCACATCTTGCCAACTAATCAAAACTCTAAGTTTGCTAGCGGTCTTTCTGTGAGAGATTTTGTAAAAATCCAAACCTATCAGTTTTTAGATAAAAAAGCAGCAAAAGGTTTGGCTAAAACAGCAATACAGTTGGCTCAAGCCGAAGGCCTTAAAATGCACAAAAAATCAGTAGAAATAAGAATAGAAAAATAATTATTTTTTTCACAGGCTTGTTGTTGCTAAAAGGGAATTTTTTGGGTATTATAAAATAATTACAAAACAATAGAAAACAATGAAAATTGATACAAACCCGGAGAAAATAAAAGAGCTTTTGAGCAGGGGAGTGGAGGAGGTGATTGATAAAAATCACCTTGAAACTGCTTTAAAATCTGGCAAAAAACTGCGAGTTAAGTTTGGCATTGACCCAACAAGCCCCAATATTCATCTTGGCCGAACTATTCCCATGCTTAAGCTTAAAGATTTTCAAGATCTTGGCCATCAGATTGTTTTAATTATCGGCGATTTTACTGGGGTGATTGGAGATACTTCTGATAAAGAAAGTGAACGACCAATGTTAACAGAAAAAGAAATCAAACAAAATCTTAAAAATTATATTCAGCAAGCCGAGAAAGTTGTTGACATAAAAAAATGCGAAGTTCGCTATAACAGCGAATGGCTAGGCAAATTAAATTACCACGAAATTGGCCGACAAGCAGATGTATTTTCTTTAAGTGAATTTATTGCCAGAGAAAATATTAAAAAGAGACTAGATGTTGGTAAGAGAATATCTTTGAGAGAACTACTGTATCCCTTAATGCAAGGATATGACTCGGTTGCTGTAAAAGCAAGCGTGGAGCTTGGAGGCACTGACCAACGATTTAACTTGCTGGCTGGTCGAGAGCTACAAAGATCTTATAACCAAGAACCGCAAGATATTATTACCAATCCCTTGGTTGAGGGTTTAGATGGGCGAAAAATGAGCTCCAGCTGGGGCAATACTATTAATTTATTTGATGAGGCCAATGAAATGTTTGGCAAGGTCATGTCTCTTAGAGACGAGTTAATTATAAAGTATTTTGTTTTAGCAACCAGAGTAAGTATGGAGAAAATTAAAGAATATCAAAAAGAGTTGGTAGGGGGAAGCAACCCGCGGGACTTAAAAGTAAAGCTGGCTCTTGAGATTGTAAAACTTTATCATGGAGAGAAAGAAGCAGAGAATGCCAAAACTGAGTTTGAAAAAGTGCACCAAAGAGGGGAGTTGCCAAGCGAAATGACAGAGTGGCATGCTGTAAAAGGGGAATATAATATTTTAGATTTGCTTTTTGAAAGCAAGCTAACAAACTCAAAAGCTGAAGCTAAAAGAATGGTTTTGGGCAAAGCTGTGGAAATAAACGGGCAATCTAAAAATGACTGGCAGGAAATTATTAAGGTAGAGAACGGCATGGTGGTTCAAGTAGGAAAACGCAAGTTTGTAAGAATTAAGGTTTGACCCCAGTTAAACAGCTCCTTGAGGTCGCGTTTAACGGGGTGTAAGAACTCGTAAATTCGCTTCGCTCATTAACGACTTCTAACAAATGCAAAAAAAACTCTTGATAATTGAAGATGAAAAAGTATTAATGGAAATGTATTTGGCCAAGCTTAACAGGCAAGACTTAAATATTTTTTCTGAGAGTTCAGCTGAACAAGGTTTTGCTATTACCAAAAAAGAAAAACCAGATTTAATCTTACTAGATATTCTTTTGCCTATGGGAAATGGCATTGATTTATTAGAAAAAATCCGTAAAGATGAGGACATAAAAGATACAAAGGTTTTAGTTTTTTCAAATTATGATGAACCAGACACAAGGGCAAGGGCAATGGAGCTTGGGGCAGTTGATTATTTAATTAAAACAAATTACACACCAAACCAAATTGCATCAATAATTCAAAATATTCTAAAATAAAATATGATAAGAACTTTAATTAAAGAAACTTCGCAAAAAACAGGGGAGCAAATAATGGTTGAAGGAAGAATTGCCTCTCGACGCGACCACGGCTCGATTGTTTTTTTTGATTTAAGAGATAGAACCGGTATTCTACAGGTTGTTTTACAGGCTGATATGGCTCTTGATTTAAAAGAAGAGGATATTGTGTTGATTGAGGGAATGGTGAAGGAAAGACCAGTTAAAATGGAAAATCCAGACATAAAAACTGGCAAAGTAGAACTTGAGGCTCAAAAAATAGAAGTAATAAGCAAGGCCTCTGATTTGCCTTTTGCCTTAAAGGATACCCCCGAGCTTTCTTTGCCGGTTTTGCTTGATTTTAGGCCATTAACATTAAGAGCTGAACAAACAAAGGCAATTTTTAAAATTGAAGAAGAGGTTATTGACGAATTTAGAAAAACTTTAAAAAGCTTGGATTTTTTTGAATTTCAAGCTCCCTCAATTGTGCCAACAGCCACAGAAGGGGGTTCTGAAATTTTTAAAATAAATTATTATGAAAGCAGCGCTTTTTTGGGCCAGAGCCCTCAATTTTACAAGCAAATAATGGTTGGGGCGTTTGAGCGGGTTTTTACCGTGGCCAAGGCTTACAGGGCAGAGCCGAGCGTAACAACGAGGCATCTATCGGAATATGTTACATTAGATGGTGAAATGGGATTTATAAACTCCTGGACCGATTTAATGGACACATGTGAAACTATTATTAAAAACATCTTCAAGAGAGTAGGGCTTGCATGCCAAGATGAATTAAAGCTACTTTCCTCTGTTATTCCTGTAATTGAAGGAAATATTCCAAGAATAAAAATGAGAGAGGCTCAGCAAATTATTTTAGAAAGAACAAAAAGAGATAATACAAAAGAGCCAGACTTAACTCCTGAAGATGAAAAAGAAATTTGCCAATGGGCAAAGGAAAAACATAACTGTGAAGCTATTTTTATAACCCACTACCCAACCAAAAAAAGGCCTTTTTACACAATGCCTGACCCAGAAAATCCAGAATATACTTTAAGTTTTGATATTTTATTGAGGGGTTTGGAAATTACAACTGGCGGGCAAAGAATAAATAATTATAGCCAGTTGAAGGAAAATATAAAAAAATGGGGTAACAAACCAGAAGACTTTGAATTTTATTTACAGGCTTTTAAATATGGCATGCCCAAAGAAGGCGGTTTTGCCTTTGGGGCCGAGCGAATTGTTAAACAGATTTTAGGCCTTGAAAACTTGAGAGAGGCTAGCGCTTTTCCAAGAGATATGAGCCGAATTGACAGCCGATTAAACTCAAATGAATAAAAAAATTGCTTTACTTCTAACTTCAATATTAGTTAGCTTGCCTTTTTGGGTTGGCATAAATCTTTTGCAAACAAAAGCAGAAAATCTTTTAAGTGCAAAAAATTCAGCCAGTATTTTAAATGCTCAAATAAACCCCGTTAGAAACGGAGTTTCTAACGGGGTAAACCCAGAGACATCTACTTCAACACCAGAATCAACATGTTTATTGAATAATATCTCTGCTGAAAGCTTTTTAGTTGCGTCATTTGATAGGCAAAGCAACAATAAGGTTTTGTTTGAAAAAAATTCTAACAGCGCATTGCCAATTGCTAGCATAACAAAATTAATGACTTATTTAGTGGCAAAAGAGTTTTACAAAAACGAACAAGATGTTCCTATGAACAATGCCTTAATGCTTGTTGAATCAAATAATGACGCCGCTAATACTTTAACAAAAGTTATTGGCGAAGAAGGATTTCTTGACTTAATGAACTTTAAGGCAAAGGAGCTGGGCCTTTCAAACACTTATTTCTATAATCCAACTGGCGTTGACCCAGAAGCTATCAATATGCCTCAAGACCAAATAAATTATTCTACTGCATACGATATTGCCAAGCTAACAAAAAATTTGATTTTTAGTCAGCCAGAATTTTTAAAAATTGTTTCCCAAAAAGAATATCCTTTGTATAAAGAAGGAAAGTTAATTTCAATTTTAAAAAATACTAATGAGTTAATTGGCGAAATCCCAGAAGTACTTGGAGGAAAAACTGGCACAACCGATAGGGCAGGCGAATGTTTAATGGTTATTATGAAATTAGATGGAAGTAACCCTGATGAATACACGGTTGGCATTATTTTAAATTCAAAAGACAGGTTCAACGATATGAGAACACTCTACAATTGTGTGAAAGATAAATAAATAATGTAGACCCCAGTTAAACAGCTCCTTGAGGTCGCATTTAACGGGGTGTAAGAATTCGTAAATTCGCTTCGCTCATTAACGACTTCTAACATGGAATCAATTAATGTTATAAAAATTCTTTCTTTGTGCGCCTTTTCAGCTTTCTTAGCGGTTGCTTGGACGCCTGTTTTAACGCACTATCTTTACAAGTACAAACTTTGGCGAAAAACTGCTCGAACCAAAACAATTAATGGGCAAAAAGCCGAAGTTTTTTATTCTTTGCATAAAGAAAAAGAGGTGTCCACGCCTCGGCTTGGAGGGCTTTTAATTTGGATTACAACCGCCTTTACCGCTTTTTTATTTTTTGGTCTGGCTTATATTTTTCCTAACAACGCTTTTCTTCAAAAACTTAATTTTTTATCCCGAGAGCAAACTTGGCTGCCTTTAGCAATTTTAATTTCCGCTTCTGTTTTAGGATTTTTTGATGATTTTTTGCAAGTAATTGAAAAAGGCAAATATGCGGGCGGGGGCATAAGATTTACAAGGCGATTAGGGGCTGTTTTGATAATTGCTATTGTGGCTGCTTGGTGGTTTTATTATAAGCTTGGCTGGCACTCATTGCATATTCCAGGAGATGGCGATTTTGAAATCGGGATTCTATATTTGCCTTTATTTGTTATTACAGTTGTAGCTTGCTGGGCTGGAGGCATTATTGATGGCATTGATGGCCTGTCTGGCGGTGTTTTTGCTATTATGTTCTCAGCTTTCTCGATTATTGCTTTTACTAATGGCCAATATAATTTAGCCACTTTTTGCGCTGTTGTGGCAGGAACCACCTTAGCTTTTTTGTGGTTTAATATTCCTCCAGCTAGATTTTATATGGGTGAAACTGGCACAATTGGTTTAACAGCCACATTGGCGGCTGTTGCCTTTTTAACTGATTCTTTGTTTGTTCTGCCAATTATTGCTGGGCTTTTAGTGATTGAAGCTGGTTCGGTAATTATTCAGCTGATTTCTAAAAAGTTTTGGCATAAAAAAATTTTTCAATGCGCTCCAATACATCACCATTTAGAAGCTATTGGCTGGTCTAGAGAAAAAATCACCATGCGCTTTTGGATAATCAACCTTATATTAGCCATCATCGGCGTTTCCATTAGATTATTAGGATAAATAGTACTACTTTTTTATGTTGGAAAATTTAATCCGCTCCTTGGCGGAAAAAACAATTTTGATTTTGGGGTTTGGGAAAGAGGGGATAGACACTTATTTAGCTTTGCGGGAATTATTTCCTGATAAAGTTTTTAGTATTGCAGATAAAAAAACTTTAGGAGAATTTGATATTAGAACTCAAAAAATTTTATTAAAAGATAAAAATTTAGAAGTTTTTTTGGGTAAAGATTATTTGGCCAAAATAGGGGAGTATGAACTAATTATCAAGACACCGGGGATTTCGCTGGAGAAACTCGGTTTTGGGTTCGCTGTTGAAGCTCGGTTTTTAAGGAGCCCCAAAACCGAGCTTCAACAGCTGGGTTTCGAGAAACTGACTTCCCAAACAGAAATATTTTTTGACAATTTTCAAGGCATTGTTGTTGGGGTGACGGGCACCAAAGGAAAGGGGACTACTGCAAGCTTAATTTATGAAATTTTAAAAACCGGTGGCTTTAAAGTTTTTTTAGGTGGAAACATTGGCAAGCCGGTTTTGCAGTATTTACTAAAATCAAAACCCGATGACATTTTTGTGTATGAGTTGTCCTCACACCAATTGCAAAACTTAAAAAAATCTCCTCAAATCGCTGTTTTTTTAAATTTATTTCAAGACCATTTGGATTATTATAAAAACTTTAAAGAGTATCAAAAAGCCAAAGCCAATATTGCCAAGCACCAGACAGAAGATGACTATTTAATTTTTAATTCACAAGACGAGGAAGTTAAGCAAGTTGCTATTAAAAGCAAAGCTGTAAAAATTCCTTTTTCTTTAAAAACCCCGCTAACACTTTTTGAGCGATCGTTAAAAAAGTGTTATCAATTGAAAGGGGATTTTAATTTTTTAAATTTAAGAGCTGCTTTAAAAGTGGCTGAAATTTTTAAAGTAAAGCCAGAAGCAATAAAAAGGGCGGTAAAATCTTTTAAGGGCTTGCCTCATAGATTGGAATTTGTGGGGAAGTTTAAAGGCGTTGAATTTTATGATAACTCTATGGCAACTGTGCCACAAACCACAATTTTAGACTTGCAAACATTTAATGGCAAGCCAATTTCATTGATTGTTGGGGGCTCTGACAAAGGTAGTAACTACAAGGATTTGGCCAAAGAAATATCTAAAACATCTGTTGAAAATTTAATTGTTTTGGGCCAGGGGACTGGGCAAGAAATAATTGGGGCTCTGAAAAGAACTCGGTTCCTTCGGGGGACGAAGGAACCGAGTTCTTTCGAGGCAAGCTCTATGCAAGAGGCGGTTAAAATTTGCTATGAAGAGACCCCGAAAAACGGAGTTTGCTTACTTTCACCAGCCAGTGCCAGCTTTAACCTTTTTAAGGATTATAAAGATAGGGGAGAACAATTTAAAAAATATGTCAAAAAAACCTGATTATTTAATTTTGTGTTTATTTAGCATCCTTTTGATTTTTGGATTATTTGTCATGGGCACAACTTCGTTTGCTATTTCATTGCAAAATTACGGAAATATTTGGTATCTATTTTTACATCAACTTATAATGGTTGTTATTGGAGGAATTCTGGGAATCGTGGCATATAAATCGCCTGTAAAATTTTTAAGAAAAATAGGGCCAGTATTATTTTTAATAAATGTAATATTGATTTTTCTGGTTTTTATTCCAGGCATTGGCATTGAAGCAAAGGGGGCTTTACGCCAAATTCATTTACCGGGATTTTCGGGGTTTTCTTTTCAACCATCAGAATTTTTAAAAATAACCTTTATTCTTTATTTAGCTGCCTGGCTTGCTTCAAGGGGTCAACATAAAAAAGAGAATGCACTTGAAACTTCTTTGTGGCCGTTTTTAATTATAATGGGAACGCTTTTTGCTGGGTTAATCTTGCAGCCAGACATGACCACTTTAGCAATTATTTGTTTAATCGGGGCTTCAATGTACCTTGCTTCAAAAGCTCCTCTATGGCATTTTGCTATAATGGCGGGTATAGGAGCAATTGGTTTTTCCATTGCTACCATATTGGAGCCATATAGATTAAATAGGATTATTAGTATGTTTAAATCCCACAGTGACCCAATGGGAAATGGCTTGCAATTAATCCAAGCAAAAATCGCTATTGGCTCTGGAGGAATATTGGGAGTTGGAACTGGCCTTGCCTTAGGGCTTTCCAGACAAAAGTTTTTTTTGCCAGAATCAATAACTGATTCTATTTTTGCTATTGTGGCTGAAGAGCTTGGTTTTTTAGGAGCTCTTTTTTTGATTTCTCTTATTTTGTTTATTTGTTTTTTGGGATTAAAAATTGCTAAAAACAAGGGCCAAACATTCGAAGGATTCTTAGCATTAGGGATAACCGTCTGGATTACTCTGCAATCTCTTGCTAATATAGGAGGAATAGTAGGCGTTTTACCGTTAGGGGGCATTCCTTTGCCATTTTTTAGTTATGGTGGCTCGCATATTATTGCAGAGTTGATTGGAGTGGGGTTGCTGCTCAACGTCTCAAAAAAAGCTTAATTTTATGAAAATCTTATTCACGGGCGGGGGAACCGCTGGACATATATTCCCAATATTGGCTGTTATTAGAGAGATAAGAAGCATCTATCAGGGAGAGGACCTAAAAATATATTATGCTGGGCCAAAAAATAAACACGGCGAAGTTTTATTGGCGCAAGAAAATGTAAAAGTAGTTAATATTCTTTGCGGGAAAATAAGAAGATACTTTTCCTTTAAAAACATTATAGATATTTTAAAAGTGCCCCTTGGAGTTATCCAATCTCTTTTTTGGCTTTTTTTCACAGCTCCTGATGTTGTTTTTAGCAAAGGCGGGTATGGGTCATTTCCAATTGCGCTGGCCTCTTTTTTGCTAAGAATTCCCTTTATTTTACAAGAATCAGATATAGATCCAGGCCTTACTTCGAAAATAACCAGCAGATGGGCTTTGGAAATTTTCACATCTTTTCCAGACACAGAATATTTTCCAAAAGATAAAACAATTTGTTTGGGCAATCCAATCAGATTATCTCTTTTATCTGGCAATAAAATTGACGCAGAGAAAAACTTTAATCTCCACAAGAAGCCATTAATTTTAGTTTTAGGTGGCTCGCAGGGCTCCCAAACAATAAACCAAATTGTTATTGATATTTTGCCAGATATTCTAAATCAGTTTGAAATTATCCACCAAACAGGAATTGCCAACCAAAAGCAAGCTCAAGCTGAGGCCAATGTGATTTTGACAAAAGATCAACAACAATATTATCATTGCCTTGCTTTTCTAAATGAAAAACAGCTGGCAAATGCTCTATCAGCAAGCGATCTTGTTATTTCTCGGGCCGGGAGCGGAGCTATTTTTGAAATTGCCTCTGCTGGAAAGCCAATGATTTTAATTCCTTTAATGGGTTCTGCTCAAGACCACCAAGTAAAAAATGCCTATAAAGTTTCAGATTTGGGGTGCTGTGAAGTTATTGAGGAGCAAAACCTAAAGCCGCATTTATTTATACAGCAGCTAAAATTTCTTTTTGAGTCCCCAGAAACTTTGGCAACGATGGCTGAAAATTCAAAAATATTTGGCAGGCCCAAAGCCACAAAAATTATTGCCGAATATCTAAACGAGTACCTCACTTAATAAATTTCTAATTAACCTAATTACTAATTTCTAAATAAGCACCAATTAAAAAATGACTAATGAACAAAAAAAAGAAATCCGAGTAAGAATGGCGCCATCGCCAACTGGGCCTTTTCATATTGGTTCAGCTAGAACAGCGCTTTTTAACTATTTATTTGCTAAAAAGTATCAAGGCAAGTTTATTATTAGAATTGAAGACACGGACCAAACTAGATCAAAAAAGGAGTGGGAGGATAGTATTAAAAAATCCTTGAACTGGCTAGGCCTTGATTACGACGAGGGCTTAGAGAAAGGTGGCCCATACGGCCCATACCGCCAGTCTGAAAGAAGCGAGATTTATAAAAAATATATAGAAAAACTTTTGGCCAAGGGAAATGCCTATTGGTGCTCTTGCTCGCAAGAAGTAAAAACTCCAAACCAAGTTCATATTCATAAATGCGATTGTGCGGAAAATCAAAAAGGCCAAATAAGGACTGGAGTAATAAGGTTTAGAACTCCAGAAATAGAAATATCTTTTAACGACCTTTCAAAGGGAAAAATAACTTATGACGCTTCTTTGTTTGGCGATATGGTTATAGCTAAAAACTTAGACGAGCCTCTTTATAATCTTGCTTGTGTGGTGGATGATTTTGAAATGCAAATATCCCATGTGATTAGAGGAGAAGAACATATTTCTAATACCCCTCGCCAGATTCTGTTAGCAGGAGCCCTAAATATTAAGCCACCCCAGTATCTCCATTTACCGCTGATACTTAACCAACAAAGAGCCAAATTAAGCAAGAGAGACCCGAGTATTGCAGCAAAAGTTTCAGATTATATTGAGCAGGGTTATTTGCAAGAAGCCGTGGTTAATTTTATTGCGTTTCTGGGCTGGAATCCTGGTGGCAAAGAAGAAATATTCTCATTAAAAGAGTTAGAAAAAGAATTTTCTATTGAAAAAATCCAAAAATCAGGCGCTATTTTTAACGCTCAAAAACTGGACTTTTTAAACGGTTATTTTATCAGGAAAATGCCCTTAGAAAAATTAACAGAGCTTTGCTTGCCTTATTTAGCTGACGCAGGGTTGGTAGGCGGGCCCGCCCGCAACGCTTCGCAAGCCCGCCACAACTTCGCAGATGTTAGCGGGCGTAGCGATGCGGGCGGGGGAGTAGCGATAGAAAAGATAGCTCCAATGGTTGCCTTGTATCAAGAAAGGTTAAAAAAGCTTTCAGAAATTCCAGAACTAATTGATTTCTTTTTTAAAGAAAATTTAGAATACGAAAAAGAACTTTTGATATGGAAAGGGGCAGGGGATAGCGAGATAATTGATAACCTTGACAAGTTGCTTAATATTATTTCTAACATAGAAGAGTCGAATTGGACAAAAGAAAAGCTAAACGAAATAATAATGCCCATTGCCAATGAAATTGGCGATAGGGGAAAAATACTTTGGCCGCTAAGAGTGGTATTGTCGGGGAAAAAAGCATCAGCTGGGCCATTTGAGATTGCAGAGGTTTTGGGTAAAGGAAAAACAATACAGAGAATTAAGCAAGCAATAGAAAAGTTGGAGAAGCTCGGTTTTTAGGGAGCCCAAAACCGAGCTTCGGGAAACTGAACCTACACTACGATGACAAAAAATTTTTTATTTTTTTTAATATTTATAGTTTTACTGCCAACGCAATTTTCTTTGGCTACTACAACAACCCAATATGACGAAGCCAAGAACATTTTACAAAGAATAACGGGGGATTGGAAAAAAATTAATGATTGGGGAGTTGGCGTTTTATGGGAAGGGAAGCTTGTAACTCATTTAAAAGAAACCTTAAAACAAGGTTGGGCAGAGGAGAGGCAAGAATACAGCCAAGATATTTTTAAAATACTTGGCGTTGCCTGGGGAAAAGTAAAAAGTTTTCTTTTCCACAGATAGAGGAGTTGACATAGGGCTTTGCTAATCCTTATACTGTAATAAGCTTATACTTCGCAGAATACAGGTTAAGCGAAGTGTAGTGTCAAATAATAGCTGGCTAAACAAAACCACTTCCCTGATATGAAAAAAAATGACAAACCCATAATAAATCACATTTTAGATTTTTTAGAATATATTGATGTAGAGAAAAATTTAGGAAATAAAACCCAACTCACCTATCATAGACTGTTAAAAAAATTCTCTGATTGGCTTACTTCTAAAAATATGGCTTCCCTACTCCCCCACCAGCTCACTAGTGAAATTATTTGGGACTACCGAGTTTTTCTTTCAAAAAATATAAATAAAAATAACAATCAATCTTTAAAAAAATCTTCGCAAAATTATTATTTAATTGCCTTAAGAAATCTTTTAAATTATTTTGCTGATCGAGATATTTTATCTTTGCCTTCAGAAAAAATAAAATTGTCAAAAAAAAGAAAAGATATAAAAGTAAAATTTTTAAATTTAGACCAAGTAGAAAAATTGCTGTTAGCCCCAAATATAAGTTCTCAAAATGGCTTGCGGGATAGAGCTATTTTAGAAACTCTTTTTTCCACTGGCACGAGAGTGGCAGAACTCTCGGCATTAGATAAAGACCAAATAAAAATTCCCCCTGCAATGGATGAATTAGAAATAAGTATTGTTGGCAAGGGAGGAAAAATTCGGCCAATATACTTTTCCGCCAGATGCTTGCGGTGGCTAAAAAAGTACTTAGATTCGCGGGAAAATGATACTGAAAAGGCGCTTTTTATACGCTACAAGGGTCAAACAAACGGCTCTTTGCGCTTAACCACTCGTTCTATTGAAAGTATCGTTAAAAAGCACGCTATAAGGGCTGGAGTGCCTATTTTTACAGTTCCCCACACCTTACGACACACTTTTGCCACTGATATGTTGGCTAAAGGCGTGGATATAAGGACTTTACAAGAATTTTTGGGCCACAGCGATATATCAACCACTCAAATCTATACCCATGTTGTTTCCAAACAGCTAAAAGATATCCACCACAAATTCCACAGCGGTAGCGACCTAAAAGAATAGCCAATCCCCCACTAACACTAAAATTTCTAAAAGTGTGTCAATCTGTGCCGACCTGCGCTACGCCGAAGGTTTCGGCAAGGCGAGTCGGCTAACTTTGACACACTTTTTCAAAACCGCCACATGTATTTTGAAAATTTAAAAAATATGCTAATCTAATAAAAGATACTTTCTTAATGATCAATAAAAATTTCTTTAACAAATCAACAGATTGGAGGACTTCTACAATGAAAAAAGTATTGATCTTACTCGGGATACTATATGCGGTTGTAAATATTTTTTGTTTAATTTTGGGAATACTTTCTTTGGGACTTTTCATTTTGATTACAGTATGTTTCTTTGCCAGCCCCATAATAGCGGCAGTTCTGTTTATGATACGAAATGCTATCGTAAGAGATAGGCCGTTCTGGAAATTTTAGGGTGCTTAAAATCAAGAAAACAAAAAAAAGCGGATATTCATGTTATCCGTCTTTTTCTTAACTTAATCTTAATTTTCTAATTTTTTTCTCCTGATGGGGTTTCGATGATAAGTGGGGGTTTAGAGAGGTAGAAGTGGGTTATCATGCCAGCGCCAAAAGCTAATAAAACTAGTAAGAAAACAATGACAACGAGTAAGATATTGGTCTTGTGGTGCTTGATTTTTTCAGGTAAATTTAGTATCATAAAAATAATGCGTTGTTTGAATTCATGGAGATTCTACCCCAGTGAAGTAATTTTAAATTTTTTGCAAAAAATTTAAAATTAAAATTTGATTACAAATTTTACTTCACGGGGTGTAAGAACTTCTAAATTCATTCGTCCGCCCGAAGCGGACTCATTCATTAAGAATTTCTAACATGGCACATACAAAAGCGAAAGGATCAACAAAATTAGGTAGGGATTCAAATGCCCAATATCTCGGCGTTAAAATGGCTGATGGCCAAAAAGCCAAGGCGGGTTGCATTATTATTAGACAGCGAGGCTCAAAATACTTGGCTGGCAAAAATGTAGGCACAGGAAGCGACTACACTCTTTTTGCTTTAAAAGAAGGAACGGTTAAATTTAAAACCAAACAAAAAACTACATTCCAAGGCCTAAAAAGAAAGGCCAAAGTTGTTGACATTGTTTAGAAAAATTAGCAATCATTGTTTCGTTGCTATAGAAACAGAAATGCTACTTACCATTAAGTGGTATTTCTGTTTCTATAACCTGAAAAATCGTTTCTTTGTTTTTTAACAAAAAGAGAGGTAGAGAAAGTGAAATTTTTGAAAGTTTATAATCATGGCAAGAGAGAAGTGAACCAAGTGGCCATTACTTTTGATGATGGCCCAGGACCATGCACCGAAGAGATTTTAGACATACTGCGTTTCTACGATGTCAAGGTAACATTTTTTGTCCTGGGGAAATGGGCAGAAAAGTATCCGGACATTGTAAGAAGAGTTGTAAGGGAGGGCCATTCAATTGGCAACCATACTTATTCTCATCTTTCTAGGTGGCTTAGGAAAGGCGACTTTAAAAGAGCAGAAGGAGTTATTTCTTCCATTATTGGGGAGTCTACGAGATTTATTAGGGCTCCTTATTTTAATACAATAGGTTGCCGAGGGTATTACCCTATCAAGCAAGGATTGGTTAAAATAGTCGGGGCAGATGTAGAGCCAAAAGACTGGAAAAATAAAGCTGAAGATATCCAAAAAATCGTAAAAGAGGAAACGAAAAATGGTTCTATCCTTGTCCTGCACGACGGAAGTGAAAAATGGAAAGAGCTTAAAAGTAGGCCATTAGAAATGACAAGGGCACTACCTGGTATTTTAGAATTTTTAAAATCAGAATTTAATCTTGTTAGACTTGAAGAGTTTATTTTCTGAACAACATTTAATAGAAGACTGGATCGTGATCCAGTCTTCTTCTATTTTATACAAGCGCGGATAAATTCGCGGAATAGGGGGTGGGGTGTTAAGGGGTTGGATTTAAATTCTGGGTGGAATTGGGTGCCTACGAAAAACGGATGAACGGAACGGGGTAATTCCACAATTTCCACTAAGTCTTTCTCTGGGTTCACCCCCGAAACTACCAACCCGCTTTTTTCTAAAATTTCTTTATACTTGTTATTTAGTTCGTATCTGTGGCGGTGCCTTTCAGATATTATTTCACTGCCATAGGCCTTGCGGCTAATCGTGCCAGGCTTTAATTTGCAATTATAAGCGCCCAGTCGCATAGTGCCACCATACCTGTTTTCTTTTAATAATCTTTTTTGCTCAAGCATCATATCAATCACTGACTCACATTTTTCATCAAATTCCATAGAGTTAGCATTTTTTATACCGCAAACATTTCTAGCAAACTCAATAGTGGCTAATTGCATACCCAAACAAAGCCCAAAAAACGGAATCTTATTTTTCCTGGCATACTCAATTGCTAAAATCTTGCCCTCCACTCCCCTATTGCCAAATCCCCCTGGCACTATAATACCATCGAATTTTTTTAGCTCAACTAATAGTTTTGGGTTTTCCTCAAAAATTTCAGCTGATAACCAAGTGATTTCGGGCTTGGCTTTAAAATGAAAACTTGCATGCTTAATGGCTTCAATAACTGATATATAAGAATCCATTAAAGTAAAATCCCCTGTTTTAAAATACTTGCCCACAATGCCAATCTTAACTTGGGTTTTTGGATTGTGGATATTGCTAACTAGCCTTTTCCAGTCCAAGCCATTGCTTTTTTTAGCTCTTAAATTGCATTTTTTTAAAATGCGGTTGCCCAAGTCATCTTTTTCAAAGTTAACGGGCACTTCATAAATTGATTTAATGTCGGGAGCTGAAATTATATCTTTTTCATCAACCCCGCAAAAAATAGACATTTTCTTTTTTCTTGGACCATCAACTGGCACGGCGGCTCTGGCAATAATAAAATCGGGCTGAATGCCAGCTGAGTTTAAAGACCGCACAGCATATTGAGTGGGCTTTGTTTTCATTTCGCCAATTGTATTGGGAATTGGCAAATAGCTCACCAAAACGCTCAAAACATCATTTGGCTGGCGTAATTTTAGCATACGGGCCGCCTCTAAAAACAAAAGGTTTTGATACTCCCCTACTGTGCCTCCAATTTCAATTAAAATAAAATCGGCCTTTGCTTTTTTCTCAAGCCGTTTTATTTTAGCGATTACTTCTTCTGGAATATGAGGCACTACCTCAACGCACTTTCCTCCAAATTCCATTTTTCTTTCTCTTTGAATAAGTGAAAGATAGATACTGCCAGTTGTTATATAGTTATCAGTTGATAAACTTTGCCCTAAAAACCTTTCATAATTACCAAGGTCTTGGTCGCACTCCAAGCCATCATCACAAACAAAAACTTCGCCATGCTCCACAGGGTTCATTGTGCCAGCATCCACATTTATATAAGGGTCAATTTTAATAGCAGAAACTATAAACCCTTTATCTTTTAAAATTCTTCCAATTGAAGCAGTTGTTATGCCCTTGCCAATACCTGACATAACCCCTCCCATAATAAAAATATACTTAGTCATATTAGAAATCGTTAATGAATGAAATGAATTTACGAGTTCTTATACCCCGTTAAACGCGACCTCAAGGAGCTGTTTAACTGGGGTAAGTCCTATTTGATTGATTCTACTATAATGATCTTTACTTCGCATTCTAATCCATGATTAAGAACTATCTTTGCGTCATACTCTCCTATTTCTTTTATATCCTGCTCTAAAATAATTTGATTTTTCTTAATATCAAAGCCCATCTCTTGCAATCGCCCAGCAATTTTCACAGAACTAATCTTTTCAAAAAGCTGGTCTTTATCTCCTGCTTTTGCCGAAATTTCAACCTCAAGCCCGTCTATTTGCGATAAAAGCTTAGCTGTTTTGCCCAAGTCTGCTTTGGCTTTTTCTTCGTTTTTCTTTTGGTGTTCTAGGGCCCACTCCACCGCTTCTTTAGTAGCTTTTTTAACTAAATTTTTAGGTATTAAAAAATTAATAGCATAGCCATCAGCCACTTCTTTTATTTCATAAATCCGTCCGATTTTTCTAACATCTTGTAACAAAACTACTTTCATATTTATTTAACCGCATTTATCATTTCTATGGCTTTATCCATCTGGGCGTCTAAGGAACTTGTGGCATTGCTTGGCACAAGAAAATCCGGGTCCAAGCCATTTTTATCCAAAGATGTTCCATTTGGAGTAAACCATTTGGCGATCGTTACTTTTAATGACGATTTGTCAGACAAATCAATTTGCTCCTGCACTGAGCCCTTACCGAATGATTTAGCTCCAACTAATTTTATTTGTCGGTTGTCTCTTAAAGCTCCAGCTAAAATTTCGGACGCACTTGCTGAACCTTCATTTATCAAAACAACCATTGGATAATTTACAAAAGTTGAAGGCCCTTGGGAAAGATATTGTTTTTTTTCTTCGCCCTGAACTTGGCTTTGAGTAACCACTAATTGATCTCTATCTAAAAACCAACCAGCAATTTCTTGAGCAACTTCTAAATAGCCGCCAGGATTATCTCGCAAATCAATAATTATTTTTTTGTCTCCTAAATTTAAAATATCATTAGCTGCGGTTTGAAATTCAGAAGGTAGTATTTTATTAAATTGATAAATTTTTATAACAGCCACTCCCCCGTCTTTCTTGGTTAATTCAAGGGTTGGAATTTTTATAGTATCTCTTTTTAAAGAAAATTCTTTTGGTTCTGGCCAGTCTGTTCTTTGAATTAAAAGCTTAACTAAGGTGCCAGGTTTTCCTTTGATTATTTTCACTGCTTCTTCAATTGTGATGTCTTTAGTAAAAACATCTCCTATTTTTAATATCTTATCTCCAGCTTTTAATCCAGCTTGTTCTGCTGGTGTTCCTTTAAACGGAGAAACAACTGTTAGTTGTTCGTCTTTTATGCCAACCACCATGCCAACGCCCTCATACTGGCCATTTAGCTCCTCATTAAAGCTTTCTGTCTGGCTGGGTGTGAAATAAGTGGTGTAAGGGTCGCCTATGGCCTTGACCATGCCTTCTGTGGCCCCATAAACCATTTTTTTATAATCAATCTTTTGCTTATCAATATAGTTTGATTCTAACCGTCTCCATGCCTCCCAAAAAATAGAAAAATCAACTTTATCGTTTACACCTAAGCCCTCGCTGATATTAGCTGGCGTTGTTTTTAAAATAGATTGCTCGCCCTTATTAAAGCCAAGCTGATAACCAGCAAAGGCAACTATTACACAAAACAACATGGCTGGGATGGCTTTTAAAATAAATTTTATAACTGATTTTGCTTGCATATTACAGATATTAGGTTAAATTACCTCGTAATTTTTCAGCTGTCAATATTCTTTGTATTGCCAATTTGTGAGCAGAAATTCTTAGGCCTAAGTTATTTTTTTGACTTTCTTCCCAAACATCTAAAAATGCTTTTGTTATTTTTTCTTCTAATTTTTTGAAAACCTTTTTTTCAGTCCAATAATCATTGCTTGAGTTTTGAATCCATTCAAAGTAACTAACGATAACTCCCCCGCTGTTAGCTAAAATATCAGGCACAACTTTTATTCCTTTTGAGAATAAAATAGAATCAGCTTCTATCAGAATAGGGTCGTTTGCCATTTCTAAAACAATGCTTGCTTTTACTTTGTCGGCATTTTCTTTATTAATTTGGCAACAAACAGCCGCTGGAACCAAGATGTCGCAGTCCAAAGTTAAAAGTTTTTCATTTGAAATTATATTCACTCCCTCAAAATCATCTGGCAGAAATCCTTTTTTGTCCTGGCTATGCAATATCTTTTTTATATTTAATCCCTCTTCATTATAAAAACCTTTATTTTGGTCGCTAACAGCCACTATTTTGTATCCCCATTCGTCTAAAATTTTAGCCATATTACTGCCAACATTTCCAAAGCCCTGTATGGCTATTCTTAAATCCTTTTGGTTTATATCTAAAATTTCTAAAAGTTTTTTTAAGATAAAGCATCCCCCCAAAGATGTTGAGATGTTCCTGCCAAGAGAACCCCCTAATTCTAAGGGCTTGCCAGTGATAACAGCCGGGATAAATTTACCCTTTATTTTTGAATATTCATCAACCATCCAAGCCATCACTTGCTCGTCTGTATTTACATCTGGCGCTGGAATGTCAATATCCGGGCCAATAAAATTATGAACTTCTCTAATATATCCCCTGCTTAATCTTTCAAGCTCTGCTTTTGATAAAGTATAAGGGTCAATAGCAACACCACCCTTTGCCCCTCCAAATGGCAAACCAGCCAAAGAGCATTTTAAAGTCATTAAAAAAGATAGTGTGTTCACCTCTTCTAAATTAACTTCTGGATGAAATCTTATGCCCCCCTTCGTAGGCCCTAAAGCATCGTTATACTGCACCCTATACCCATTTAAAAAGATTAATTCCCCAGAATCCTTTTTTAATGGAATTGAAAAGGTAAAAACTCTCTTTGGGCTTTGTAAAAGGTTAACTTCTGTAGAGCTTAAGATAATATTGCTAGCAACGCCAGCTAAATGGGCGTTGCACCTTACACAGCATCTTTGACAAACATTTTTACTATTTTCCATATTTTTTAACACTAACATATTTTACCCCAAACGCCAAATTACTTTTTAGCGGGGCAGAAGGCGATGTAGTCGCAATAGTCGCAAAGTTTGGAAACATGGGGAGCCCAATCTTTTTCTGCTTGAATTTGATTGGCAATGTCTATAATTTTTTCTTTTGCCTTTTCTTTATCTTCTGCTTCTGGCGTTATTGTTGGGCAATTTCCTGATTTTAAATAAATATATTTTACTTTTTCAACTCTTTTTTCAAATATCTTTTCCGCTAAAAAAACATACATTAAAAGCTGGAGATTATCATCTTTTTCTTTGCCGGTTTTATAATCAACTATTTCTAAATTGCCGTTGGCTAATTTATCTATCCTGTCAATTTTTCCGCCCAAGTCCAAATTTTCTCCAAACGGTATGGTTATATAGTCGTCAAAAGAATTTCCCGGGGGTGACACAGGCAAAGCGAAAACATCTGGTTTTAAATTTTCGTTTTTTACAAACCATTTCAGCATTTTTAAGGCCTGATTGTAAAAGTCTCTTTCTTGTTCTATGGTTTTAAAGCCATAAGTTTCCCCTCTTGGCCCTTGCCAAACCTGCTTTAAAATCTCTACCATTTTTGGCCAATTTCTTTCTTCTGCTGGATTTTTGAAAAATAAAGTTAAAGAGTCATGGATAAAACTGCCCATTTCCATTTCCACTCTTTTCTTTTTGAGCTGTTTTTTTATTTTGGCTATTTCTGGATCCAAATACTCAAAATAATATTGCTGATGGCAATTTAAATAAATATTTATTTTTGATGGCGACAAAGTTAACAACATATTCAACCATTCTCCCACAAAAAAACAGCTCTTTCAAGCCGATTTTTGTTATTTAATTTATTTTGGGTGGTCTCTAATATCGAGTAAAATATAGAGGTCGTTTTGAATTAAAAAGTAAAAACGATAGTTTTTGTCAACTCGTGCTTGCCAAATATCTTTTTGCTTATCGTATTTTTTTACCTGCAAAGATGGGTAGCTAACATCTTTCAATAAATGACCGAGTTGTTTATCAAATTTTTTCTGAATTATCGTTTGTAGTTGGCCGTAACTTTTAACAAATTTTTTAGAGAATAAATACCTCATTATTAAGCTTATTTAAGTGCTTGTAATCCTTCTTTTAAGTTTGAGAAAGGACCGATAACCCTGCCAGCTAAAACATCTTTCATAGCTTCTTCAAGGTGTTCATCAAGAGATTTTTCAACTTTAACTTTTCGTCTTTTAGAAATACCTAAAAGACGCTCATAATTGCTTCTTGAGATAATTACTAACTCTTCTCCTTTGGTGAATTTTTTTGGAACAGAAATAGTAGTCATAATTTTAAAAAATTATTTTTTGTGCCCCCGTCCGGACTCGGACCGGAAACCAACGCCTTAAAAGGGCGATGCTCTACCAATTGAGCTACGAGGGCTTGAAGCTATACTATATTACACTCCTTCCTTTTTCAACATTTCCAACAAATCTTTTTGTTTCTTGCTTAACTTCTCGGGTGTTTTCACTACTAGTTTAACATAAAGGTTTCCTTTGCCCCAGCCAGAAAAATGGGTAATGCCTTTGCCTGAAATCTTAAAAACTTTTCCTGTTTGCAGCCCGCTGGGAATTTTCAAAGAAAGATTATTTCCATCCAGTGTCTTTATTTCAACTTCCCCGCCCAAAGCAGCCTGTGAAAAAGTAATTTCTTTTTCAGCTATTAAATCGTCCCCCTTTCTTTGGAAAACAGGATTGCTTTTAACTATAATTTTTATGTATAAATCCCCTGCCCTATCCCCCCTAATTCCAGCATCTCCCGCAGATTCAAGTTTTAAAACTTGCCCAGTATCAACCCCAGCTGGGATATTTAAATCTATTCTCTGGTCTTCTTTTACTCGGCCTTCACCCGAGCAAACATTGCAGGGCTTTTCAGGAATTTTTCCCTGCCCTTTGCATTCAGGGCAAACCACAAACCGGGCGACTTGGCCAAACATTGTTTTTCTTAACTCTTGCACCTCGCCCTCCCCCCGACAAGTAAAACATTCTTTTACTTTTGAATTTGGCTCACCACCCAATCCATTGCACCTTTTGCAGTTTGCCATCTTACCCAAATATATAGTTTTTTTCAAGCCAGTTAGAACATCTTTCAAGTCCAACTTGATTTCAATTTCAATATCATCTCCTCTATTTTTTGCCCTGCTCTTACCTCTCCCGCCACCAAAACCAAAAACATCTCCAAAAATATCGCCTAAATTAAAGTCATTGATATCAAAGCCGTTGAAATCAAAACCAGCTCCGCCAAAACCAGCCTGCCCTGAGCCTGCTGAAGGACCACCTTCAAAAACTCGTCCGTATTGGTCGTACTGAGCGCGTTTTTCTTGATTAGATAAAACCTGATAGGCCTCGCTTACCTGTTTGAACTTTTCAGTATCTCCGCCTTTGTCTGGATGGTACTGATGGGCCAGCCGTCTGTATGCTTTTTTTATATCCTCGGGGGTGGCATTTTTTGCCACTCCAAGGACAGAGTAATAATCCATAACTTTTAGCTTTCTTTAACTTCGCCTTCTTCTGGTTCTTTTTTGTTTTCGGGTTTTTCCTTATACATTTCAGCGCCGATTTTTTGGGCTAATTGCGACAGCTCTTCGGTTTTTGCCTTGATGTTATCTATATTATCATCATCTTTGGCCTTTTTCAAATCATCAATTTTATTTTCAATGTCTTTCCTTGCTTCCCCAGAAACCTTCTCCCCTGCTTCTTTTAGAGTTTTCTCTGCTGTGTAAATTAAATTTTCAGCAATATTTTTTGCTTCAATTAATTCCTTTCTTTTCGCATCTTCTTGGCTATGAACCTCTGCGTCTTTTTTCATTTTTTCTATTTCGTCTTTTGAAAGCCCAGAAGTTCCCTCAATTTTAATTGATTGTGTTTTGTTTGTGGCTTTATCTTTAGCTGAAACATTTAAAATTCCGTTGGCATCAATATCAAAGCTTACTTCAACTTGAGGAATACCTCGGGGAGCACTTGGAATACCGTCTAAAATAAACCTACCTAATGTTTTATTGTCATTTGCCAATGGCCGCTCACCTTGCAAAATATGAATTTCAACTGACGGCTGGCTATCAGCGGCTGTTGAAAACACCTGCGATTTGCTGGTTGGCACAGTGGTATTTTTGCTAATTAAAACCGTGCTCACGCCCCCTAATGTTTCAATACCCAAACTTAATGGAGTAACGTCCAAAAGCAAGACATCTTTCACGTCACCCCTTAAAACGCCTCCTTGAATAGCCGCTCCAATGGCCACAACTTCATCAGGATTTATTTCTCTGTTTGGGTCTTTGCCAAATAGCTTTTTGATTTCTTCTTGGATTTTAGGCATTCTTGTTTGCCCGCCAACCAAAACAATTTCTTCAATATCTTTTGGCTCAAGATTTACTTCTTTTAAGGTTTTTTTTACCAAAGTCATTGATTTTTCAATGTAATCCCCCACCATATTTTCCAATTGCGCTCTTGAAAATTTTAAAAGTAAATGCTTTGGGCCAGTGTCACTTGAAGTTATAAACGGTAAATTTATTTCCGTTTCCATGCTGGTTGAAAGCTCAATTTTGGCCTTTTCTGACGATTCTTTTATTCTCTGCAAAGCCAGAGTATCTTTTGACAAATCAACGCCTTGTTCTTTTTTAAACTCGCCAACAACCCATTGCATTATTTTTTGGTCAAAATCATCTCCGCCCAAATGAGTGTCCCCGCCCGTGCCTTTAACTTCAATTGTATCTGCTGCTACCTCTAAAACCGAAATATCAAAAGTGCCTCCGCCAAAATCATAGACCACAATCTTTTCATCTTTTTTCTTATTTAAGCCATAGGCCAAGGCAGCGGCTGTTGGCTCGTTAATAACTCTCAACACATTTAAGCCAGCAACTTCCCCTGCCACTTTTGTGGCTTTTCTTTGAGAGTCATCAAAATATGCTGGGCAAGTGATAATAGCGTCAGTTATTTTTTCGCCAATTTTGCTTTCTGCGTCTTGCTTTAATTTGGATAAAATCATTGCTGAAATTTCTTGAGGGCTGTACCACTTATCCCCTATTTTTACCTCTACTCCGCCATCTTGCCTCTCTTTGATCTCATAGGGCAAAAGCGCCTTATCTTTTTTAACTTCTTCATCATTGAAATTTCGGCCAATTAATCTTTTAACTGAAAAGATTGTGTTTTGAGGATTGGTTATGGCTTGTCTTTTGGCAATAACTCCAACCAATCGCTCGCCTGATTTTGAAACAGAAACCACCGAAGGAGTTGTTCGTCCTCCCTCCTTGTTTTCAATTATTTTTGCCTCCCCTGCTTCCACAATTGCCATTGCAGAATTAGTGGTGCCTAAGTCGATACCTAATATTTTGGACATGTTAGAAATCGTTAATGAATGAGTGGCGATTAGCCACGAGTGAATTTACGAGTTCCTACACCCTGTGGAGTAGAAATTTGCTCTGCAAATTTCTGTTTTAAATTTTTTGTTAAAAATTTAAAACTACTCCACGGGGTAAATCCTCCGTAAATTTCAATCTTCGCCTTACGGCTCGATTTCAATAACGGATTATTTACTTAATTATTTTTACTTTTGCTGGCCTTATTAGTTTTCCATTTAAAGTATAACCTTTTTCTAAAACTTCTAAAATTTCTCCGCTTGCGCCAGAGTCATTTTTTTCTTCCTCTATAGCTTCGTGAAACTCTGGATTAAATTTTTCTCCATTTGTTTTTATCTCCTCCACCCCTTCTGATTTCAAAAAATCTTTTAATTGGCTTTCAATTTGTTTTATGCCCCTCACCCATTCTGATTCTTTTAAATTCTCGGGTGTATGCAAAAGCGCTCTTTCCCAGTTATCAACTATTGGCAAAACACTCAAAATCCATTGCGCTTTGGCAAAGTTCATCAACTCGCCCATTCTTGTTATTTCATCTTTTTTATAATTCAAAAAATCAGCTTTAGCTCTTTGCCAGCCAGCTAAATACTCGTCTCTTAATTTCTCACACTCTTCTATTTTATTTTCATTTTGTTCTTCCATAAAAATTATTATAACTTATTTTTGCGTTATCCACAACTATGTTTAACCATTCTTTTGCTATAATAAGTAATCCGTTAATGAAAACGAGTCAGTAGGCGAAGTTTGAATTTACGGAGGACTTACCCCGTGGAGTAGAAATTTGTAGGGCAAATTTCTATTTTAAATTTTTAGTAAAAAATTTAAAATTACTCCACAGGGTGTAAGAACTTCTAATTCTCGCAATTCGTGAACTCATTGCTCAAATAAGAATTTCTAACATGCAAATTATAAAGTCAAACAACCTAACTTGGATAGATATTAAGGGTCCCACCAATTTAGACATGGAGCATTTAAAAACTAATTTTGACTTGCACCCCTTGGTATTAAAAGAGATATTGCCCCAAATTGATTATCCTAAAATTGAAAGTTATGGGGACTATTTGTTTTTAGTAATATTTTATCCGTTTTTTGACAAAGAAACGTCCAGCACGCTTCCTTTTGAATTAGATATTATTATTGGCAAAAACTTTTTGATAACCAACCATTATCGCGATATTTTGCCATTGAGCGCTTTATTTCATGATTGCAATCTATATCCAGAAAAAATGGAAAAGTTTTCCGATGAAGGGACAGGCGAACTTTTATATCGCATTATCAATGAAATTTTACAAGCCTGTTTTCCAAAAATAAGCCACATCAAACAAAACATTGATGAGATAGAAAAAATAATTTTCAAAAAAGAAAACAAAAAAGCCATAAATAAAATTGCTGATATAAAAAGAGATATTATTGGCTTTGAACGGATTTTAGAACCCCAGAAAATAGTTTTACAAAACTTAATTGAAGAAAGCGAAAAGTTTTTTTCAAAAAAGCTACTCCCCTACTTTCATAATTTAATGAACACTTTTAATCAAGTAAAAAGTTTAGTGGAAACAAATGAAAAAACTTTGTCAGCTCTTGAAACAACAAACCAATCGCTTATTGATACAGCCACGAACGAAATAATGAAGGCTTTAACTGTGTTTTTGGTTTTAATGTACCCGTTTTCCTTGGTGGCGGATGTCTTCAGTATGAACGGCCAATTTTTAGCATGGACTGGCCACCCCAGCGATTTTTGGAAAGTTTATGGCTTAATGTTTGTTGGTTTTGGCATAATTTTCTTAGCCCTAAAAAAGAAAAGGTGGCTATAAAGTTGTCCCTATTTGACAAAAAATTTTGCAGGTCTAAAATATAGTTATATGGACGAAGATATAAAACAATTATTAGGTGAAGTTATCCAACATGTTGACGATAAAGCAATTGAAACGCAGAATCGTTTTGACAATAAAGTGGCAGAGATAACAAAACATGTTGACGAAAAGGCTCAAGAAACCCAAAAATATGTTGACGAGAAATTCACTGAAACTCGCAGGCATTTTGAAGTTTTAACAGAACACATAGATGGCAGGTTTGACTTACTTGCCGAACAAATTGTTGCTAATACTGAAAAACTTGTTGAGCACGACCAACGGTTTGACAAAATAGATCAACGGCTTGAAATATTGGAAGTTAAAATGGTTTCAGTTGAGGAAGATGTGAAAATAGTTAAAGAAGATGTCAGCCAAATAAAAGTTAACCTTTCTCAAAAAGTTTCAAAGCAAGAGTTTATCCTCTTAGAAACCCGCGTTAATAATTTTGAGCAAAAAGTATAAAAAAAATACCTGCTTGTTTAAAAAAATCGGCTTACTCTACTAAGCCGGTTTTTTAATAAATAACTTTATTCTTTATCTTTTTCTAATAATTTTACCGTTCTTATAACCTCTAACTCTTCAGAAGGCCTGATCTCTATATGAGATAGCCGGTGTTTTTGCAATGTTTGCTCAATATTTTTAATTTGTGATTCGGGAACAAAGATTGTCGATGCTTCAGATACGGGTACTCCACCTTCTTGATATGATCTAAATTCAAAATATTTTTGCAATCCTTCCGTTCCCTCCCTTGTCAAGTTGGGTAATTTATCTTTTTCGTAAACAATAGTTGCTCCAAATAATTTAGACAGAGCCATAGAATCATTTTCAAGATCTTTGGGTTTAGTTTTAAATTTAAAACCTTCAGAAACATTGACAGCGTCTTCAAAGGTTTCAACTTTTCTTCCACCACTAATTTTACTTGCGTACTGTTTAGTTTCTTCTTGCTTATTATCCCAAAAATATCTTATAAATGTTTGCACTTTATCGCCATAGTTTTGCGAGTTGAATTTTTTGTCCAAGCTGTGAGTATTTTGATCTTCGTACATTGTTTGAAAAGTTATTGCCTCAGGAAAGTTGCCATCTGTAAACGATGCTCCACGAGAGCCGTACATACCTTCTTGACCGCCACCAGTTTTTATACTTCCAGATTCTAACATTTTCCCAAGATAAAAATCATTTGTTGTATGGAGAACTTTACCCCTAATATCGTATAGTTGATCAACCCTGCCCTCTTTATTGCCCAAAATTTTTTCAAAGTATAAAAAATCTTCTGGCAGTAAAGTTTCTGTTGCTTTTTTTAGCCGGTTTAAATTACCAAATCTCTCATTATTTTTTTGTGTCTGCTCAATAACATCACCCACTGTGTTTTTATAGATCATATCCCTACTCTCTTGACTAAGCTTTATCTCAAGCCCCATTTCAAGCTCCGTCACTTCAGATTTATACTTCTGTTCTTCTTGTTCCTGAATCTGTTGTATATCTTCACGGGAAGTAGCTTGATAATTCAATTCTTCCAATCCTTGATTTATTTGAGAAACTCTTTCTTGCATCAATTCAGAAGACTCCTCGGGTTGAGACTGAGCAATACTTTCTGACTCTTGAGGTAGCATTTCCGTTTGGTTGTTTTCTTGATTTATCATAAAGTTGACTTTTTTATTTATAGTATGCTTTGGAGAACCTTAGGTCGATATACTCTAAGGTTTTTCTTTTTTCAGCCGTGATTTCTTTTTCCAGTAATAACCGCAATTTTAACATATCATCTACAAGATCTTGCTTGGGGTTGAAAAATGCTTCCCAACCTTCCATTGTTTTTACATTTAAGAAGCCGTTGGCTTTTTCTATAAAAATAGAATTAGAAAGCCCAAAATCATTTAAAACTTTATTTGTTTCTATTATCCTTTCTATTAAACTACTAGTGCAAACTTCGCTAAAAATCGCTTTTGGCGCTAATTCAGAACTAACCATAATTAAATTATTTTTTGGCGAATCAAGGCTAAAAGAGGCAAAGATTATTCTTTGTTGGTCAACTAAAAAACAGCTGGTGGTTGTGGCAAAGTCCGCCTCCGCCGTATCGGTCTTCGGCGGGGTAAAACACCAGATTGTCTGGGCTATTCTTGGCTTTATTTCAATAAAAATGCTTCCTGGCAAGCCTCTTTTTACTTCAACTTTCAGGGCTTGGGGAAATTCGTTTGAGATTATTTGCGATATTTTTTTTGCATCAATTAAGAAAAAAGAGTCTTTCTTAATAAAAAATAAAACTCTTTTTTGCATTTCGCTGTTAACTATTTGGCTGACTCTTTCGTTTGGTATTTCTTGGGAAGAAACAATCTGAATGTTATTTATTTTTAAAACTCCTGAAAAAAGCACAAGATAAGCCAAAAGTAAAAAAAATATAACCCATAATAAAATATCAAAAAATAGGCGGCTTTTTAGGAACCTCTTTCTTTTTATGGCTTTTTTTCTTACTTTTATTTTCTTTTGTAGATGCGACGGCTTATAGCTTTTCATATAATTTTAAAATCCTCTTTTCCACTTTCGAAGCAACTCAAAATACTTAACTGGCCAATACCTCCAAGAAAGAGGCAGATCTTGAGTTTTCAAATACGCCTTTTCATATCCCCCAAAGCCCCTTTTAAACAGAGAAAGCCCTGCCCAAGGATGTTTTTTTAATTTTTGCTCGTCTTCAATATCGGCAATGCCCCAAAAGTTGTAAACAGAGCAATTTCTTTTTTTGGCTTCTTTAATTACTTCCCATTGCAACAAATAAGCAGCTGGAATTTTCGATACTTTAGAAGCCCCTTGATGGTAAAATCCAATGCCTTGCCAGAAAACAACAACTGCTGAAGCCAAGTAATCATCTTTATGCTTTGCTAAAAAGATAATTGCATGATTGTCCTTGGCAAAAGATGAAAACTCGTTTTTTAGATATTTTAAAGAAAACGGTGTAAAATGGTGTTTTTTAACTGTTTCCTGATAAAGACCGTTAAAAATTTCTATATCCTCAATACTCTGCGACTTGATAATTTCTAAATCAGGATTGTTTTGGCCTTGTTTTATCAAATACCTTGTGGTTTTCCGCATTTTCTGCAATAACTGCTCTTCATTTAACTCTATATCAAGCAACCAAGACAACTCTGCGTGAGCGTGTATGGACGCTTGCAAAAACCCGACCTGATTAAACAACTTAGCGTTTTCTTTGTTTCTTTCCCAAACAGGAGCTATTCTAATAAACGAACACCTTTCTTTTTTGGCTATTTCTTTAAATTTTTCTGTTAATGTTGTTAAAATTTTTGATTTGTTTTCAAGGTTATACAATTTAATTATAGGGCCATGGGGAATAAATAAAAAGCTTCCTCGTTTTGCTTTAACTTTTATCACTAAACAAACAGCTAAAAGCTCATTGTTTTCAAAAAAACCAAAACGCCACACTTTTTCTCCAAGAGCTTCTTGAAACTCGCCCCAGTTCCAACTTTGCAGAAAAGTTTTTTCTGAACATTGCGAAATAAAACTTTCCCATGCCTCTTTGTTAATTATTTCCTGTATTTCCATTATTATTTTTTAAAAAGTTCACAATTCTTAATGCGCCCTCTTGAGAAATATTGATATGAGTGGGTAAATTAATCAGACAATCTGCTATTTTTTCTGCTTTGGGGCAAGAACCCCATTGATAGCTCATTTTCTTTATATTGGTATCAAAAGGCACAATTGGTGTTTCTCGCCAGCCATCGCCAAGCAAAATATTAGCCCTTCTGGCTTTTTCCAAAATAACTTTTAAGTTTGTATTTACTAAAATTGGAAACTTCATAAAGTTTGGGTTGTTCTTTTCAAAAGGCCGATTAAAAGGCATGATAAAACCGCTCCCCCCCAACTCTTGAACATAAAATTCAGCTATACCTTTACGATGTTTATTAAACCTTTCCAATTTAACAAGTTGATGTTTTGCTAAAACAGCAAGCTCATTAGGCATTTTTTTAATAAAGTGCTTTGGCATTTTTCCTTGTTTTTCCTTTTCAGAAACAGGCCTTGGCAAGATGTGTGTTTTTTGCAAAAAAACCAAAACCCATTTGCCCAATCCCCAGAAAGAATAAAGGGGCAAAATAAAGCTATTAATTAAGATGGGGTTTAAGAGATGTTTTAATGTCCAACAAAAAGAGGGTTGCTTTAGTTCTTGCTGAAACTGCTTAATACCAAGAGCTATTGATTTATCATTGGTGGAAGCCATGCCACCGAAAACCGAAGAAATAACTTTATCGCGGCCAAAGCTAAAAAAACTTGCGTCTCCAAAAGTTCCACAATAACTTCCATTATACTGGCTCCCCAAACTATGAGCGCAATCTTCAATCAAAAAAATATTACGCTCTTTGGCAATTTCTTTTATTTCTACTATTTTAGCTGGCCAACCGAAAGTATGCTGGACAACAATCGCCTTGGTTTTACTTGTTATTTTATTTTTTAAATCAATTGGATCAATGTTCAATG
The DNA here is from genome assembly GCA_030648255.1 of bacterium. Classification (GTDB taxonomy): domain Bacteria; phylum Patescibacteriota; class Minisyncoccia; order Minisyncoccales; family CG1-02-41-26; genus STD1-80. Next base: position 21,034 of record JAUSHZ010000001.1, on the reverse strand, counting down.
TTTCGTCTATGTCCACAAAAATTGGCTTGGCTTTTAGATATAAAATTGGCGTTATTAAAACAGCGCAAGTGAGTCCTTGCACCAAAACTTCATCGCCCTCTTTAACATTTAAAGCCTGTAAAATTGCTAAAAAAGCGGTTCGACCACTATTAAAAGCAAAACAATATTTCAGCCCAATAAAGCCACTGAACGCCTCTTCTAGCTCGGAAACTGCGCCTTCTATCTTTTGAAGATGCCAAATTAACCGCTTGATTAATTTTAAATCATCTTGTTCGGTGTTGGGCGATAGGGCTGAAGAGATTATCATAAATTAAGTAATTTAATTAAAGATTGTGGCACGCGGCTTTCCAAAAGCACAGTATCGCCATTTTCAGCAAACTGCTTTATTTTATCAAAAATTTCTTTTGGCTTTTCAATTAAAAATATTTTATCTTGGCCAAGGCCTGTTTTTTGACATCCTTGTTGTAATTCTTTAAACCTATCTTTTGTGGTGATAATGGCTAAGTCGCACACTTCACCTATTTTTTCACCTATTTTTTCATGAGCATTTTTTGACGCCTTACCCAACTCAATAAGGCAGGGCATAACCAATATTTTCCTTCCCGAGTAAAGCTTCAAATAATCTAAGTCCGCCAAAACACCGTTTGGATTGGCTGAATAAGTGCTATCAATGATAGTTAAGCCCAAAGCCCCCTGCCTTATTTGCATTGATTCTTGCTCTGCCCGAATACTCTTACAGGCATTGGAAATTTCTAACAGAGTCATTCCTAGTTCTTTAGCGCAGCTTGCCCCCAACAAAATATTTTCAACATTATGCTTTCCCAATAAATTTAATTTAAAATCCGCCCTATCTCCATCTTTTGCTACCATCCTAAATGATATGCTTTTTTTATCAACAACAATATCTTCTGCCCAAATATCAGCCGGAGCCTCGTTTGAACACCAAATTATATTTCTTAAATTTTTATTATAATCCTTAATTTTTAATCTCTCGTTATTAATCTTCTCGCTATTAGCGTTTAAGATTGCTGTGCCATTTTCGGGTAAACTTTCTATCAGCTCAAACTTTGCTTTTACAATATTTTTCTGCAAACCAAAAAGCGATAGATGTTGTTCGTTAATTCCGGTTAAAATACCGATTTGGGGGTTTAACATTTGGCAAATTTCTTTTACATCACCTCTCCCATAAGCTCCGACCTCTGCCACAAAAATATGGTACTCTGGCTTTAAATTGTTTAAAATTGTTTGAGCAATTCCAATTTCTGCGTTAATATGTTTCTCGGTTTTCAAAACCCTAAATTTTGCAGAAAGTATAGTGGCAAGAAATTCTTTAACAGATGTTTTGCCATAGCTACCAGTAATAGCAACAACGATCAAATCCCTAAAGCCCATTCTTTTTTGGCTTGCTTTTTTAATAAGAATTTTTCTTAAAATTATAGTTGGGATTTGAAAAATAAATATTAGTAAAGCAACTACTATTGGCGCTAAAATAATTGAAAGGAAAAAACAAATATAAAAAGCAACGGGCCTAAAAGAAAAAAATTGATAAACTACTGCTATCTCCGCCAAAAAACCAACTAAACAAAGTAGAGCTGTTTTTTTGGTTATCCTTGGGTATTTAACTCGCCAAAAGCTAGACAATATTTTTTTTGGCGCTTGGGTTGTGAAATGGTCTTTAAATCTTTTCCAGCGATATTCTTTTATCTGCCAAAGCCAAAGCCAAAACAGCAAAAGCTTGGTTGAAACCAAGAACCATAAAAATATAATAATCACTTTAAGCATCTTTTTATCTTTTGGGCCAAGATTTCCGGGCATTCAAGATGAGGCGTGTGGCCAATGCCATCCATAGTTTCAAGATAAGAATTTTTTATCTTTTCTTTCATTAAATAGGCGTCTTTCAACAATGTCATTTTATCTTTCGTGCCCCAAACAATTAAGGTGGGTGTGGTTATGCTGTCTAAAAGTGGCTTTAAATCTTCTTCAAGCGCGCTTTTCATTATTTCTTTTTGAATAGGGTTAGCTTTGAGGTAATCGGTTTGCCTTAAAATATAACGATAAAAAACTTTTCTGATTATTTGCCACAATCCTTTTGTTTGAGATGCTTGCTCTTGAACACCCAATTTCCTAGCAATTTTTATAGCTTTGAGCAAAACCCTATCGCGAAAAGTTTTTTCTTTTTTTATGCCAGCAGCCGAAACTAAAATAAGCCCTTTTAATTTTTCGGGATACTTAACAGCAAACTTAATAGCCACCCTTCCTCCAAAAGAATGTCCTAACAAAAAAAACGGCCCCGAAAAACTGCTAGAATTTTCTAGAATATTCTTAAGCCATTCAACATAATCATCTAAGTTCCATGGCTTTTGCAGTTGATTTTCTGGCTTAAAACCGGGCAAATCAGGCACCAAAACTTTTAGACTTTGAGCTTCAAGTAATTCTTTGACTTTTTGCCACTTTTCCTTAGAACTTTGCCATCCATGTAAAATAATCAATGTGTCCATAATTTTAACGCTTTAGAAGTTTCCTTGCTACCTTGAAAATTCCATACCAAAGCTTACTTATTACTATATCATATCCTTGCGGGTATTCTATTTCTTTGCCGCCAAACGAGCGCTTGAAATGGGTTACGCCAGGCCATTTTTTCTCATCAATGCCCCAAAAATCATAAACCTCACAAGCCATATTATTTTTAGCAAAAAGCATTTGGTTCCAGTGCATAAAATACGGAGCCATCAAGCTTCTAAATTCATGGTCAAATCCACCAAACAAATGAACGGCTGTTTTGCCAAAAAATATAAAAATGTTGGCTGCGATATAATTGTCTTGATGTTTAGCAAAAAATAATTTTATCGTTAACTCTTGGCTAGATATAGAAAAAAGTTTATTAAAATAGTCTCTGTCGTAATTGGCAAAGCCGTCTCTTTGAGCGCTTTTTTGCGCCAAGCCATAAAAAATTTCTTTTTCCCTATCCCCTATTATATCAGAACTTTCAAACTGCAAGCCAGCTTTTTGGCCAAACCTAATATTGTATCTAGTGGTTTTTGATTTTAAACTTTTAAAAATTTGCTCTTCTGTTGGAATTAAATCAATCAATAGAGTTTGTTGGGGCTGTATTCTTTTTTGCGGCTTCTCAATCTTCATGTGTAATTTTTGTGCGGTCGCATAAAAATTACACATTTGTTGTTCTTGAATAAATGGTTCAATGTAGCAGTAAACGCTTTTTCCTTCGCCCGACGACTTGTCCGCCAAAGCTTTGGCGTCGGTGGAAGCCTTGGCGAAGGCGGGAGCTTTAGCTATTTTTTTTATCTCTTCAAGTAAAAATTCGAAAGCTTGTTTTTCCTGCTCATCCGCTAAACCTTCTTTAAAACACGGACCAAACGGAATATATAAATAACTTTTACCAAGAGGCAAGGGTTTTTTTATAACCAAGACCTGTGCTAAAGTCCCTCCGTTATCCTCCACAGCCAGTCGCCAAATTTTCCTGCCAAGCTTTTCTTGAAATTCTCCCCACTCAAAACTTTGCAAAAAGCTTGCGTTATTTTGCAATAAAAAATTATTCCAATTTTCTTTTGTTATGTTATTATTGAGTTGCAAGTTCATTATTTTTAACTAAAAAGGAGGAAAGATGATTACCGTAGTAGTAACTCTCGCAGTAATTATTGTAATTTTACTCTTTTTCTACTTGGCGTACCCTCTTTTAAAAGATTCCTATAAAAGAAAGGAGAGAAAATTATTAATCGCAGGGATTTTATGCTCAGGGTTATTTTTTTTCCTGTCATACCTTGCAATTAACGATTTTGTGCAAAAAATGGTAAGTAGATAGTGGCGAGAAAATATTCCCGCTTTTACTTTATTTCTTTATTTCCTTAAATCCTGTCCATTTTTGTAACACTTCGGGCACTTCTACAGTGCCTTCTTTTGTTTGATAGTTTTCTAAGATAGCAATAATTGGCCTCATAGAAAAAGCTGTGCCATTTAAAGTGTAGACAAATTCTAACTTGTTTGTTTTATTATCTTTATATCTTGTATTCAAGCGTCTAGCTTGAAAATCTGTACAGTTTGATGTTGAGTGGGTTTCTCTGTATCTATCTTGGCCAGGCATCCAAGTTTCAATGTCATATTTTTTAGCTGCTGGCGCGCCTAAGTCCCCCGTACAAATATCAATTACTTGATAATGCAAGCCCAAATCATCCATTAATTCTCTTTCAATAGCAATTAATTGTTCATGTTCTTTTCTGGCATCTTCTGGCTTGCAAAAAACAAACATTTCTATTTTATCAAATTGGTGCACTCTTAGCATCCCTTTTGTGTCTTTGCCAAAACTGCCCGCCTCCCGCCTAAAACAAGTGGAAAAGCCAACATAGCGCAAAGGCAAGTCTTTTTCTTCGAAAGTTTCCCCGGCATGCATGGCTCCAAGAGTTTGCTCGGAGGTGGCTGTTAAATATAAATTATCTTTTTCTAAATGATAGGCCTCTTCATCGTTTGTTTGTTCTAAATAGCCCATTGCCCAAGCCATTTCTGGTTTTATCATTACCGGTGGAATTATTGGAATAAAACCCTTTTTAACTAATTTTTCAAAAGCAAAATTTATCAAAGCAAATTCCAGCAAAACTCCTTGGCCTTTCAAATAATAAAACCTGCTACCAGCCACCTTGGCTGCTCTTTCAGTATCAAGAATGTCCAACTGCTCCCCTATTTCCCAGTGCTCTTTGGGCTTAAAATCAAACTTTGGCTTTTCTTTTACTTTGCCAATTTCTTTTACAATATTTTCTGAATCGTCTTTACCCACTGGCACTTCATCAAAAGCAGGGTTAGGAATTTTACGCATTAAAATATCAAATTCTTCTTCAGTTGCTTTTAAAATTATTTCTTGTATCTGAAACTTTTCTTTCAAGGCCTTGGCTTGCTCAATAACTTCTGGGATTGGCGCGCCCCTCCCGCTGAGCTTATTTTGCTCGGCTTTTAATTGTTCTGCTGTTGCGATAGTTTCTCGCCTTTTTTTATCAAGCTCCAAAAGCTTGTTCACATCAATATCAACGCCTTTATTTTTTGCCCCTTGTTTAACTTTTTCAGGATTCTCGCGAATAAATTTAATATCAAGCATAAGTTTAATAATTTTTAATTCTCTGCTTCTTCATTTTGATGAAATAATTTGTAATGCTCCTCGCTAAGATAAAACTTATCTTCTCCTTCATCGTAATAGTATTTTTCTTCCTCTATAAAAGATGCAGGGTCCACTTCTTCGTCTGGTTCAAAAGCGTAAATGCTTTTTAGTTCTGCTAATGAAAATTTCGGTACCCAAAAAGCAGGCTGGCTCTGGAAACGTGAAACTAACTCAAGCGCTTTTTGGGAAACCTCCTCCTGTTTTACATCCTCGCTCTCAAGCGGTATTTTTAAGTCAAATGCTTTTGTCCAGCTGTCATAGTCGGAAAGACCATCAATGTCTTCTGATTCATCCACTATTTTTTTGTTTTCATCAGACAAACTATCATAAGCTACAACGATATACCCATAACCTCTCGCCTCAAAGTCCTGCTTATCTGCTGACGATTCTAAAGTTCTAATGCCTTTATCCCAAAGCATTTCGCACGCCTCCACAAGAGGCTTCTCCACATACCTATTAATTTCTTCCTTTGTTTTGATTATACATGAACGACTTTCATGTATTCTCTCAACATCAGCCAATGAATCTTTCTCTTTATTTTCTTCGTCTTCCCCCTCTTCTTGGTTAGTAATAAATTTTTGTTCCTGTTCTCTTTCCATATTTTAAATTTATATTTTAATTATGACATACTCCGTGCCAAAAAGGCACGGCTCCTGTCATTGGTTAAAGTATAAATATTATACTTCAAGCGGTCAATAACCGCTTTCACCAAAAAATAAAACGCCCTTTTATGCTACAAGGACGAATTTCTCGTGGTGCCACCTTGTTTTATTGGCTTATTGCCAAGCCAACCTCAAATTCTTTCGGGTATGTCATTTCACTGCTATGAAGTGGTGAAGTAAGATACCAAATTAAGAATTTTAGCTATAACGTTGCTTTTACAGGACGGGTTATGATTTGGACTCACTTCCCCACCCAGCTCCAGAGGCGGAAAAACCTCTTTCATCGCTTTTGCTTAATTGTAAATATCGTGAAGACCAACTTCTAAGAATAATATCTCTGATTGGCTGATAAAAATAAATTTAATTCTGTAAGAATAATTTATCCAGAAAGCCCAGCAACCTTCGTCTTTTCCGGATAATTTATGTGTATTCAGCGATGGATCAAATTGATTGAAGCGAAAAACTTTTTCTTTATATTTAGCTTGTTCTTTAATCTTTTCGGGCAATCGCTTGTATTGTTTCTCAAATTTTGGCGATACTTTAATAATCATGCCTAATCTAAATCGGCTAATGACTTTATTGTTTTACACTTGCCTGCCTTGTATTCGTTCATTCCATCTCGTACCAAGCAATCCAATTTTTCTGCTTTTTTACCCTTTAAACGATAGGTAATTATCGCCGCATCTTCACACAATCTTTTGTATTCCTGCAAAGGCAAGATAACCATTCCATTTTGCTTTAGAATAGTTGCTTTAGACAAAATTATTTTATTGTTTATTTCTTGAGTAGCCATATTTTTTACTATTTATTTAATCTTATTCAAAAATTTTATTTTGTCAAAAAAAATTGTCTTTTTGTTTATAAATGCTTACCCTCCGCAACAAATATATTTTCTAATTACTTCCCATTTACTCGTGTTTATATTTTTTGCAAAAAGCGTTGCCCACGAGAACCCAGCAACTTCGTCTCCCCTAAAGGGAAAGGGAGTATTAAAATTAATACTTGCGTCAAATTTGTCAAAATGACCTGTTCTTCCATCGATTTCTCCCAATGGGGTTATTTGATAAACACTGATTTTTTCAAAAGGCACGAATTTATTTAAGAAATTTTTTTCTAATAGTACTCTCATTTCTTCAATCTCTACTCCGCTCAATCCAACTGCTGGGGCTATAATTTCCACCCTTGATGCATTATTAGATAAAATATTGAAATAGAGCAAAACCAAACAAAATAAAATTAGTGGTACAAATATCAGGGGTACGAATATTTTTTTATTTTTCATATTATTTTATTATTTACTTCTTGTGCAGCCATTTTTTTTATTTAATTTTACTCAAAAATTTTATTTTGTCAAAAGCTATTTCGCGAAAAGGGAGTTAAGTTTTATGCGGGTGTGGGTTTCCACTATGCCGTCGGGTGCTGTTAATCCTCGGGGAGCTAAAACTTCACTGGCGTATTTTGTTTGAAATCTTTTTACTGCCCCTACGGTTAGCTGGCCAAAATAGCCAGTTACTTTACTTTCAGGGTAAATAGTTTTGTCCTGGGAAAGCCAAAATTGAAGTGTTTTAATTTCATATCCCCTAGCCCCAAAGCCCATATTCATAGTAAGTCCATTTGTTTTTACTGGTTGCATAGCAAGCAGTTGAGCAATTAATGTTTGTATTAAAGCCTTAATCCTATCCACTTCTGCTTGTAGGTAAGCAATAGTAGAAGTTGAGGTTACTGGCGTTGAAGTGCTTGTGGTGGTGGCAATATTTTGCGTGGTTGTGGCGGAAACGGTTGTAGTTGCCTGTGCTGAGCTTGTCGAAGTACTAGCAGTTGTTGTAGCTAAAGGTGTCTCTATCTTACAGCTTGCAGTAGACGTAGAGACAAAAAATGGATTAGTTTCAACTCCATCGCCGTTGCGATATTTCACTGAATAGTTGTAGAAAGTTGCGCAAGGTAAATTATTATTTTGCCAAGAATTACTTTTAGTCCACCCGGAATGAATGTTTTGGGTAACGTTAATAAAATAATAACCAGAACCACCACTTGCAATATTTGAAAAAGCTGGCGCTGATATGGCGATAGAAGTACTGGCAACATTAGTAATTGTTAAGCTTGCCGGGTCGTTTACTAAAGTATATGCTGAAACTTTTGACGAAGTAGCGCTTTCGCCAAGATCGTTGTATGCTTTAGCGTATCTTGTGTATTGAGTATTCTCAGCCAAGCCAGTTTCATCAAAATATGTTATGCCCGTGGGACTGTCTAAAATAACAGCGTTGTCTTGATTATTAAAAAGTCTAAAACCAGTTTCATTGGTAGAATTATCTAACAAATTCCACCTAATAGAGCTTATTGATAAAGGCGTTGGGGTGCTGAAAGCAGGAGCATTCACAACGTCTTGGCCTTCTGCGCTAACAAAAGAAAATCCACTTACAATAAAAATAAGCAGAAAAGAAACGAATAAAATTATTTTTTTCATAGTTATGTTTTATTTATTGTTTTGGTTTCATTAAGGGGAAGATTTGGCATTCGCGCATGGGTTTATTCATTAAAAAGCTGAAAAGGCGTTCGGATACGCCAAAGCCACAGGTTGGGGGCATACCATATTCTAAAGCCTCCACAAAGTCGTGGTCAAACATTTGCGCTTCATCATCTCCGGCTTCTCTTAATTTTTGCTGTTCCTCAAAGCGCTCGGCTTGGTCAATCGGGTCGTTTAGCTCTGAATAGCCGTTGCCCATTTCACTTCCAGCCAAGATAACCTGAAATTTTTGCACTAATTCTTTATTTTTTTCTTGGCGTTTGGCTAGGGGCGACAAAACCACAGGCTGATTGATTAAAAACCCGGGTCCTGATATTTTCTTGCGGCAAAACTTCCATAAATTATCAATGGCTCTAGTTTTATTGAAACCTTTTTTATCATAATCAATGCCAAGCTTTTGCAGAGCTTTTTCTATTTCATTCACGCTAGCTTCTAAAACATTAACACCAGTATGCTTTTGTATGGTGGAGCAATAATCATATTTTTCCCATTTTGCTCCAAAGTCAACTTTGTGACCGTTTATTTCAAACTTTAATGTGCCAAAAGATTTTTTAATAACATATTTATAAAGCTCCTCAACTAATTTCATGCCATGAGTGTAGTCGGCGTAGGCCCAATAGAATTCCATTTGTGTGTAATCTTGCAAATGCTCCGCGTCCATGCCTTCATTGCGGAATTGCCGGCCAATTTCAAAAGTTTTTTCAAAGCCAGCCACCATTAATTTCTTTTGCCATAACTCGCCCATTGAAATCCGCAAATAAACATCAATATCCAAAGCATTGTGGTGGGTTATAAATGGCCGAGCGTCTGCTCCTCCTGGGGTAATTTCCAAAACCGGGGTTTCCACTTCCAAAAATCCCCTATCTATCAAAAACTCTCGCATAGCATTCCAAAATATTGCTCTCTTTTCAATCATTTCCTTAACCTCGGGGTTAAACAAAATATCTAAATATCTTTTGCGCAGTTTTTCTTCAACATCTTGTAATCCATGCCATTTTTCGGGCAAAGGCAAAAGTGTTTTGGTTAAGATTTCAAAATTAGTAGCTTCTAAAGTTTTCTCACCTGTTTTGCTTTCAATTAAAACGCCTTGAACTTCAATAAAATCGCCAATGTCTATTGTTTCTGTGAAAAATTTAAACCCATTCTCTCCTACTTTATCCTGCATTAAAATTACTTGGATATTACCAGCCTGCCCTGAGCCTTGCCGAAGGGTGGAACCATCTTGGATATTTAAAAACAGCAAAGCCCCGTGCCCCCTTTGCGCCATTATTCTCCCAGCTAAAAAGATTTCTTTTTTTGATTTTTTAAGCTTGGCAAAATCAGCCAAAGCCTCCCCTACTGTATGAGTTCTTTTGGTTTTAGCTGGAAAAGCATTAAGCCCAGCCTCCTCTATTTTTTTCAACTTCCCCCCCCGAATTTTTTTAATCTCCTCTAATGTCCCCATAAATTTTAATTTATAAATTATTTAATAATATCACGAAAAACCATAAAACAAAAATTCTTCTAAACGAAAAGGCAAACCCGATGTTTGCCTTATTAACTTCCATAGCTTACCCTAAAAACCGAAATATAAAAGAGTAAAATTTCCTCATGATGTCAATTTTTTCTGAACGTCCTCTATCCCAATCAATGTATTGCTTTGTCGTATTGATAAAACCTAAAAATAAAAGATGCTCAAAAAAATCGTAAATCTTTTTCACAAAAATCACTCTCCTTTCTGGCTTCAAGCTACCAAAAAAACCTTATAAAATCAAGGACTACTCGGTTGTGGTGGCCACAACTTCTGTTGAGGTGCTAAAAATTTCTGTGGGTATTATTATTGGTATATCTGCTTCTAATGTGGAGGTGGCGATGGGGGCGAACTTTTCTTGTTTGGTGGGTTCGGGTTTTTTGGGGCTGAAATACCAGTTTAAAATACTTTTAGCTGTTTGCTGGGCAGAACCGCGAAGCCCAGGCACCTCCTCAATCATTACCACTAAAACAATTTCTGGATTATTATAAGGAGCAAAAGCGCCAATCCAATTGTTATAAATTTCTGCCTTGCCATACGACTGGGCCGTGCCTGTTTTAGCAGCAATAGCCACCGGCAAACTATTTAAAGAATAAGCATTGCCAGCTGGCGAAGTTACGGTTTGTCGCATGCCAGCTCTCACTATTTCCAGAGTTGAGGTAGAAATAAAATTTTCTCTGGTAATTTTGGGCGCAAAATCAGTTGACTCGTTAGTTTGGCTATTTATAAATGACTTTGCCAAATGAGGCTGAATTAATTTTCCGTTGTTGGCAATAGATGCGTAGCCAACTGCCAACTGCAAAGGCGTGGCTAATAAATAACCTTGGCCAATTGATAAATTATAAGTATCTCCCAGATACCATTTTTGTTCTAAAGCGGTTTTAAAATAACTTTGCTTCCAAGCTGGATCTGGCACTCGGCCTTCTTGCTCACTTGGCAAATCAATGCCGGTTTTGGCGCCAAAACCAAAAAGATTTAAATATTCTTTAACTCTGGCAATGCCGAGCCCCACAAAATTTTTTGGCATTTGCTCCACATAAAATTTACTGCTTGGGCCCGGGGACTGATACCCCCCGCCAATCATATAAAAAAATGGGTTAACAGACTCAGCAATGGCTCTTTTAACATTTGTCCAGCCGTGAAATTTATTATCTGGGTAACAATTTGCCTCGCCTTTTTTAAATTGATTTTCAACGCAAAGAGTGGCTGGGCAATAAAGCGATGTCTGGGGAGTGATAATTTTTTCCTCCAAAGCCGCGCTTGCCATAAATGGCTTGATGCTTGAGCCAGTTGGATAAAGCCCAGAAATTGCTCTATCTAATAAAGGATTTGATTTATTTGCATTTAGTTTATTTAAATCGTCTTGAGTAATACCGAAAGCAAACAAATTATTATCAAAACAAGGCATTGAAACAAAAGCTAAAACCTCGCCATTTTGAGGATTTAAAGCAATAACTACTCCCTTTGAACCACCAATGTCGGCTAAGGCTTGGCTCAATGCGCTTAAAGATTTTTGTTGTAACCCTAGATCTAAACTTAAAACTAAATGGTCGCCCGATGAGGGCTGTGAGATAACTTTTTGAGATAATTCATTGCCTTTTGCATCACGATCAACTTGAATAGCTCCCTTTTTTTCTTTTAAATTATTTTCATAAGTTTTTTCAACGCCTGCTCGGCCAATATAATCTGAAAAATCATAATTCTCCTGCAGTGTTTGAGATTCTTCTTGAGATATTTTTCCAAGATAGCCAAGAATATGCCCCAAACAGGCATTGATTTCATAGTGGCGAACAGTATGCTTTTTTATTTCTAAAAAAGGCATTTGAGATTTTTTGGTTTCCAATAAAACTAAATCCATTTGAGACAAATTTTCTTTTACTAAAATTTGTTGGCTTGATGTTGCTACAAGGCCAATATCAATTAGCCCAGCCAAATTATTCAAAGCAGTTTCTACTGTTGTGCTACTTGATAGGTTGTCCACATTTAAATATAAGTCAAATGTCGCTTCGTTTTTAACGAGCTGCTTCATTGTTCTGTCATAAATGATTCCTCTTTCAGCTGAAAAGTGGGTTATTAAAGAATTATTATTTTGAGCCTGAGTTTTATAATTGCTATTTTGAAAAACTTGAAAATAAAAAACAAAGGAAATAAAGAATAAAAATATACCTAAAACTAAAATCATTAAAACCAAAAAATTAGCTCTTTTTAAAGGCACCTCTAATTTAATGCTAGATATATCGGTATCTTGTTCTCGGGATTTAGCTAGTTTATCCAAAAAGATATCCTCTACTTCTATTTCTCTGCCATGCCGCCTGATTTTTTTTTGCTTAAATGATTGAAAAAACATAAAAGAATAAATGCGTTAAGCCGAAAAAGCATAAAGCGCAAATAACCAAAGCAACCCCAAATGAGGCCCAGCTTGAAGATTTAAATTTTTGTTGGGCTGTTTGAGCAATTAAAGCAATAGAGAATAAGCTTAAAGTAAAAACGCCAAAATTCAGCCCGGAGATAAAATCAATTAAAGCCCCAGCTATTAAGGCGCAGAATAATGGAAAACTTTTTTTTTGCCAAAAGTTTAAAATAAAAATCAAAATAAAAACAGGCCATTGGCCTAAAAAAAATATCCCCATTGAAGGCAAAAAAACTTGTCCGACTATGGCCAGAAAAAAAATAGCAATAATAATCGCAAAATTATTTTTAGTTTTTGATAATAAAAACATTGCCTCTTAAATAATCTTTGAAATACGGTTTTATTTTACCTGTTTGAAAAAGCTCAGCTGGATTTACTTGGGCCTTTTCTATTTCGCCAACCAAGAGCCCTTTGGGAAAATTGCCCCCCAAAGCCGAGGTAAAAACTAAACTTTTTTCGGGTATTGGATTTTCTTTTTCAGCATAATCAAAAGACAAACCAAGGTCGCCATCACCTTTGGCTAATGCCACAGCCTCCCCAACCGTGATATCAAAAGAGAAATCTTTTAAGGTTATTAAAGAAATCTCAGAAAAGTTAGTGTTTGCCTTCTTAATATTTCCTATTAAAATACCGCTTGATGTGATAACTGACATTCCCTCTGACAGGCCGTCTTTTAGCCCTTTGTCTATTAAAATAACATCTGCAGTGGCTTGCTTTGAAATAACTTGCGCTGGAAATAGGATAAATTTTTCTTTTTCTCCTAAATCAAAGGCTTGCCTAAGAGTTTCATTTTCTTTTGCTAAATTAAAGAGTTCGCTGTTTTTTCTGGCTAAAATAGTGTTTTGGTCTTTTAAAAAAAGATTTTGATTATAAATATTCTTTGCTTGAAAAAGATAGAAGAAAAATGTGTCTGTCTTTTGGCCCTTATCCCAAAAATATTTTTCAACTGGCGAGAAAACTTTATGAAAAACGCTATTTAGGGGATTTGACAAAAACTTGCCCAACAACAAAACAACGCAAAAAATAATGACTATTGATAAAATTTTCCGTCTCTTTTTTGGCATAATAATATTATATCTTACTAAAAACCCCGCCCCTTTGCAAAGGGGCGGGGTTTAGTTTTCAGTGTTTTGGTGGCGGTGACCTACTTTCGCGCAAAAGCACTATCATGGGCCTTAAACCATTTCACTTCTGAGTTCGGAATGGGATCAGGTGGGACAGGTTCAGTAAAACCGCCACCAAAACACTCAAAATCGTTTCGTAAAAATTTAATTAGCAAAAATTACTAGCTGAATGAACTTAAGAAATTATTTGATCAATTAGTACTTCTTGGCTTAACCCCTCACGGGGCTTACACCTAAAGCCTATCAAGGTCGTAGTCTACGACCGATCTAAAAGAGTTCTAATCTTGGGGTGGGCTTCGTGCTTATATGCTTTCAGCGCTTATCCCGAACCAACATAGCTACCCAGCGATGCTCCTGGCGGAACAACTGGTACACCAGAGGTTAGCTCCTGAGGGTCCTCTCGTACTACCCAGAACTCCCCTCAAAACTCAACGCCTACAGTAGAAAGAGACCGTACTGTCTCGCGACGTACTGAACCCAGCTCGCGTATCTTTTTAATGGGCGAACAGCCCAACCCTTGGAAGCTTCTCCACCTCCAGGATAAGATGAGCCGACATCGAGGTGCCGAACAGAGCCGTCGATGTGAACTCTCGGGCTCTACCAGCCTGTTATCCCCGGGGTAACTTTTAGCCGATTATCTTCCCTAATTCTGTTAATTAAGGTCGGTTCACTAAATTCTACTTTCGTAACTGCTCGATATGTCCATCTCGCAGTAAAGCTGGCTTTTGGTTTTGCCCTATCACTCCGATTTCCATCCGGAGTTAGCCAACCTTTAAACGCCTCCGTTACTTTTTAGGAGGCAAGCGCCCCACTTAAACTCCCCACCATGCACTGTTTCCGCCTTGCGGCGGGTTAGAACAAAGATCAAGAAAGGGTGGTATTTCACTGTCGGATCAGCCCTAACCGAAATTAGAACCTCAAATCCTCCCACCTATGCTACGCATCCAAGACCAAAGCCCAATACATAGATATAGTAAAGCTCCCGGGGTCTTTTCGTCTAGCTGCAGGAATCCCGCATCTTCACGGGCATTGCGTTTTCACCGAGCGCTTCGTTGAGACAGTTCCCAGATCGTTAAACCTTTCATGCGGGCCGGAACTTACCCGGCAAGGGATTACGCTACTTTAACACGGTCAGAGTTACCGCGGACGTTTACTGGAGGCTTGGGGCAGTGAGCCATTACCTTACGGCAATCACCCCCACCTTTAACACTCCAGCACTGGTCAGGTTTCAGCCCCTATACTTCCTCTTACGAGTTTAGCAGAGACCTGTGTTTTTGGTAAACAGTCGCCTGGGATCTTTAGCTGCGGCCTCAATACCATTACTGGCTGAGGCAAGGCATCTCGAAAACTTACGCCTAGCTGTTTTGCCTAGTTCCTTAACGAAGTTTCGCTCGTTCGCCTTGGTACACTTACACCAATCCACCTGTGTCGGTTTTCGGTACGATTTCGATTTGCTTAGCTCTTTAAAGCTTTTCTGGGAAGAGCGCTCACTTGGATCCCTCAACCCGTAGGAAGAAGTTTTCGCAACACTCGGGTTACCCCCTATGCCACGAACAGAAATCCAATAATCTGCTCAAGATACTGCTCTCCGTCACTTTATTGAAAACAAATCGAAGGGACGAAATATTAATCGTCTGGCCATCGCATAAACACCTTTCGGTGTTCAGCTTAGGATCGCCTAACCCTTGGATGATTGTCATTGCCAAGGAAACCTTAGATTTTCGGCGGGAAGGGCTTTCACCTTCCTTGCGGTTACTCATGCCAACATTCTCACTCCCATATTCTCCACCTGGCCTCACGGCTCGGCTTCGCTGAATATGGGACGCTCCCCTACCCCGTACAGAAATAAATCTGTACAGTCGCATCTTCGGTATTAAGCTTTAGTCCCGTAAATCTTTGGCGCGAATTCTCTCAGGTAGTAAGCTGTTACGCACTTTTTAAAGGATAGCTGCCTCTAAGCTAACCTTCTAACTATCAATGAAAATTCACTTCCTTATCACACTTAGCTTAAATTTTGGGACCTTAGATAGCGATCTGGGCTTTTTCCCTTTTGAGCACGGAACTTAGCTCCCGTGTTCTGACTCTAAACATAACTTATGGTATTCGGAGTTTGATTGGATCGCCTAGGTAAACCCACGACGAACCATTCAGTGCTCTACCCCCACAAGCTCAAACGTTTAGGCTATCCCTAAAGATATTTCGGGGAGAACCAGCTATTACCAGGCTCGATTAGCTTTTCACTTCTTACCACAATTCATCCAAAAGCGTTGAACGACTAACTGGTTCGGGCCTTCTCCAAACTTTCGTTTGGATTCACCCTGATCATGGTAAGCTCGCCTGGCTTCGGGTCCTAAATATACAGCACAATTTTTTCGCGCTATTAACACTTGCTTTCGCTATGCTTCCACCCTAAAAGGGCTTAAACAAGCTGTATATTTAGACTCGTTGGCTCGTTCTACAAAAAGCACGCCGTCATCCACGACAAGCTTGCGCCGTCGGGACTCCGACTCTTTGTGAGCATAATGGTTTCAGGTACTATTTCATCGCCCTCATCGGGCTACTTTTCACCTTTCCCTCACGGTACTAGTTCACTATCGGTAAGTAGGTAGTATTTAGCTTTGGCTAACAGTGTAGCCGGATTCCCGCAGGGCTATCGTTTCCTGCGGTACTCAGGAACGTCAACCAGAAAGTTTTACTAATTTTCGCTTACGGGACTATCACCCGCTATGGTTATCCTTTCCAGGAATATTCAGCTAACTAATAAATTTATATCTTTCCGAAACAAGTTCTGTTAACGCCCTACAACCCCGAAAATACAAGTACTTTCGGTTTGAGCTCTTCCCTTTTCGCTCGCCACTACTAAGGGAATAAAATATATTTTTCTTTTCCTCTGGGTACTGAAATGTTTTACTTCCCCAGGTTCGCCCCCGTCTTACGACGGGTTACTGCGGTTTGCGCAGTAGTGTTTCCACATTCGGAAATCCCCGGATCATAGCTTGCTAAGCAGCTCCCCGAGGCTTATCGCAGCCACGCCACGTCCTTCATCGCCTCCTACTTCCAAGGCATCCACCATTTGCTCTTAAAAAATTTCTTAAATCCTACAGCTAGTAATTATTGCTAACTACTAACAAATTTAAATTTTACGAACGAGTTTGCCCCTGCTGAAATATTTAATATATTACCTCTAATATATTAAGTTTCCTTTCAACGAGACAAGATTCAATTGGAACGAACAGGCATTTTAGAAACAAAAAAGCTTCTGTTAAGAAGCGTTTTAAACTTGCCAAAAAACGATGGCAATCAGCCGCTTCTTTTTTGTTTGTTTTTTATGTTTTCCAAAATACTCATAAGCCAATAATACCAAATTAAAAACCGATGTCAATAGCAAAAATTCGAAACCTCGCACCAATGATCTCTTGAAAATTTTCTAGCCCTAATTTCAGCAGGATTTAACTTGTAGGCTGTATATAAAAAAGGCAAAATAACAACAAAGATTGGCCAAGAAAAAATACCCAAAATCTTTAAAAAGATAAATAAAGTTGCGACAAATAAAAAGCCAACAGATAAAATTTCAAGCCAATACTTTTTAGCAAAATTAACATTCATTTTCTTATCAAAACAATGCCCCAGTTCATGGGCTAATACTTTGGCAAAAAATTCTTTTGGCCGAGAAAGAAAAATCAATCTTTTAATAGTCAAAGGTTTCAAGAAAATTCTAATTTGATTTTTTGATGGCCGATAAAATCCATTTATAAAAGCAAACTGATTGCAAAACTCTATTTCGGATAAACGGCTAAATCCTTTTTCAACCAAAAACTTTTCTAACGCTTGCCTATCAATCTGAATTTTATTCTTTTGCATAAACTTTTTTACTATTTTAACACAACCAATAAAAAAGTGGGCATTGGTTCTTAACCTTTCCCACTTTTCAATACCTTCATCTACTCAATACACTAAAGTGAAAGTAAATAATCTGTGTCTGAAACCGCAATTTCGCCAATTGATTCTTTCCCGCCAATCTTTTCAATAAATTTCCACCATTTTTTATTTTTTATTAACTCCGAATCAACAAGAATAAAGTTGCAGTTTTTTTCTTTAACTTCTGCCCAAACTTCTTGGATATTATCATCGGTGAGAAAAAACAAATTGACGACGATAAGAATATTGTTAAAACATTCTCTTAATTTTGTTTCAACGTCGCTTATCGATAGCTTATTGTCACTAGTTGTGATAAATGCTACCTTCTTATCCTTCCTTTCTCCTTTCATCTTCCAATACCTCCATTTTAATGAACTAAAAAACACTTCCTAGAAAGAAGTGTGGCTTTAGTTCATGACCTAACATCATCTTTCCAGGAAATTCCTGGCCGGAGTTAGCACCCGCCGACTTCCACCAAAGGTGAAACGGGGTTGCTGCAGGGTCATAGGGCCGTACCCTCGCCTGCTCTTGATAAATACTATTCAATTAAAAACTACTTAAAATATACCAAATTAAAAAACGATGTCAATAGCCCCAACTACTTTTTTCGGCTTGACAAACGGGTTTTAAGTTTGCTATCATATAAACATAAATGGCTTCGGCCCGACCCTGTTTGCAAAAATAGGGGGAAACTCAGAAAAACTTAAGGTAGCAATGCCTTGAGTTTTTCTTTTAGTAGCAAAAAATCGCTTTCCGCCATATCCCCTATTTTATAACTTAATCTTTTGCCATCAGTAAGCCGTATTTGAGATAAGATTGCAACACTCGCCTCTGACTCCGAACCAATAAAAAAAGGAAAATAAAATTGCGTTTTCTTTTCCGTTTTTGTTAGAGGTATCGCCCAAAAAACCTCATTACTAAACTTTTTAATAATAACTATTGGCCGTAAAAATTCTTCCCCGCTTCCGTCTTGCTCAAAGCCAACATTTACCCCAAGGTGACAAAACCAAATTTCCCGTTCGTGAAAGAATGGTCGTTTTTCAATTTCGTCAACCTTCGCTTTTTTGCTATGCCATTTTTGAAAATCTTTCTTCATAATTGTATCTTATCATTTTTTCGGGCTGTACATGCTAATCAGCGTCGGCAATTAAAGACGCGCCACTTTCTCCAGCAGAATAGCGATGCAAAAGAGAACCTATCAGAGTTTGATAAGGCAAGCCTTTTTCAGCTGCTTTGGCCTTAATTTTTTGTAAGTCAGCATTTGAAATCCTGATGTTTATATTCTTTTTTTTATTCAAAAAATCTTTAGCCGCTAATCTTAATTCTTTTATTTTTTCTGCTTGGTTCTTTATGGGCACGAACTCACCCGCCTCATAGGCTCTTAAAATTTCCTGTTCATACTCATCTAATTTGTATTGTCTTTGTTCCATATTTTTATTTTATTATTTTGCTTATTTAGAAAGATACTTTTTTGTTGCCTTACGGCTTGGAATGATTGTTTTTAAAAAACATTTTTCATCGTCCCTCACAAAAGGCACCAGAAAACAATATTCTCTCATCTTAACAATAAAAAGACTTTGATTGGGATACTTACTTTGATTTGGGTTTTTGCCAGCGTATAAAAGATCGCCTCCTTTCATAGCTAAGACAGCTTCTTCAAAACTTACACCCCGCTCTTTTTTGAGTTTTTTATTTTTTTCAATATCCCAATCAAAATATTTCATATTTATCAACTTATTTTATCATAGACAATTCATACATATTGTCAATAGCCTGTATGCGCCCAAGTAATTTTAAATAAAAAAAAGACTGCGATCTAGTAAATCACAGTTATATTTTTGCAGATTATAGTAATCCGCTTCCTATGCCAATCAACTGCTAAGCAAGGCATAAGCTTAATTGTTTAGAAACTAACTTTCTAAAAAATTAGAAAAAAATTCGAACAAAGATGAGATTAAAATGCTTAAGAGATTACCTCAAACAATTGGGCTTATCTCTGAAATTATATTTTTCTATATATACCCATATCATATCTGAAAAATCGGTAGCATGAAAGATATAGATACCTCCCTCAACTTCAATATATACTTCCTCGAAGATTTTATCCGGAGATATCGGTAGAGAATAATATCCATGTTCTCTATCCTCATTTTTAATATCAAACAGTCCTTTTCTTCTTCCCAATTTAGTCTTTTTTGGAAAGCGTATTTCTACCTTAGCTTGATACCCTTCTGACTTCTGTATCATCTCACGATAAATTTTCGAATCATAAGCTTCAAGAGTTTTGAACTTCCACGGGATATCATGCTCGCCCTTCTCAGCCTCCAAAAAAACTTTCATGCGTCCTCTTTTATCAATGTATGTAGGTCTACCAATACTTACATCAGTAGCTATATCAAACATAGCAACTATACCCACACTTATACCAGTGAACATACCGTTAAAATACAAATCGTACCATTTTTTTTGGTTTCCCACGAGAAACCTCCTTGAGCTTTTGCTCTTTAAATGAACTTCGGATTAATGGCCGAAGCCATTAACGATTTTGAAATTATTCCAAAATCATTATTAATATAACACGGCACTCATTTCTTGTCAAGAAAAAACCCGACCACTTTAGGCGGTCAGGATAAAATTTTATTTTAAAGTTATTTTCTCTTAAGCCATTTTTTGCTAATCCATTTTTTATCAATGGCCTCGTCTAAATCAATATCCATAACCGTGGCACATTAAGCCTGCTGGCTTAAGTATTTCCTCGCCTTCGCTCGTCAACCTTTACGCTCTAACCAACCTCCTCCCCTATTTTTAAAATTAAATAGTCATCATCTAAAGGAATTTTATCGTCTTTTAGATACTGTAAAAAATTTCCAGAAACTTGTTTTTGTATTTCTTTTAACTCCATGTTTTTAATTTTTATTTTTTCTTTTCTTATCGTAATAAAAAAATATTAAACAGGATAAAACATAGAAAAAAACCAAATAAAGCAAAGAAAAAATGAATGGCAGAATTAGCAACAGTCCACCCTCAATAAGGAAAAAAATTGAAACAGCTAAACAAATAGGTGCTAAAAACGGTATAAAGATATATAAAAATGAAGAGCCAACAGGCAAAAATAAAAAAACTAAAAAGAATGGCGCGAAAGAGTACAAAATAATAAAAACAAAAACTTTTTTCTTTGTTATCTTTAAAAAACTTCTTACTTCCATATTCTTACTTTTTATTTATTATTTTGCTTTCCCCTATTCTTAATATGTTCCAAACGATTAGCCAAGCCAAAGCTTCTTCTGGCTGTGGCGTAAAGTTTATCAAACCTGCCCTTGCCTTGAACTTGGCCTGTTTCGTTTCTTTCTCTTAATTTTTGCGCAAATAATTTGTTGAAAAATTTTTTCATATTAGAAATTCTTAATTGAACAACGAGCGATTAGCGAGTTGTGAGATTTTGAAGTTCTTATACCCCGTTAAGTGCGGGCGATTAGCTTGCTACTTAACTGGGGTGGCTCCGAGGGTTAAACGACCTCAAGGAGCTGTTTAACTGGGGTATTCCTCTATTTAAGTATAGCAAACTTTACCCAAGATGGCAGTTATAGTCTTATCCAATACAAAATGCGTGTGAAATGAGTCCTCATTCTAACGCAAAATGAGCCTGAAAGGCTCATTTGTGCGGTAGTGTGTGAATCGTTATCATTGGGGTATATGACTATCACAATGAACGACTCACACATTTA
>JAUSHZ010000023.1 GCA_030648255.1 bacterium | reverse complement strand
AACGAATTTGCAGAATTTATGCAGAAAGAAAAAGAAGAATTATTTAATAGTTTTAAAAACAAAAAGCTTCAATTCCCAACCATTTTTTCCAGTAAAACAATGGCTGAAATTTCAGGGTCCTTTATTGATTAGAAAATACTGAAACTTAACGTATAGTCGAAAGGCTTCTGAAATATTCCAGAAGCCTTTCTGATAGCTTATCCTTGCGCAGTAGTTCGCGCAACAAAGGGTGCAAGCTTCCCGCTACCAAGACGTACATACGTCTTTCCGTGTTTTTTTACTGTTTTTCTACTCTGAAGCCTAGGGCTAGCAACATCTTTACTCCCCTTTTCTTGTTTTTCCTTCTTTTCTTGGTTAATCTTTTCTTGATTCCTTTTTTTTATACTACTTTTCTTATCTGGCATTTTTATCTCCTTATTCTTTTGTTTCGAGAATCATGCTTTGATAGTCCACACTTACAAAATCTAACATTGTCCTTGTTCGATCTGCCACAAGAAGCACATTGCCACGTAGGTCTTGGATTTCCCAAGGTAATCACCCCTTTCAATTCAATTAATTTAATTTTTAAACATCAAACGCTAAAAAGCTAAAGCCCCCTTCCTCTGTACAAAGGAAGGGGGCTAGTTTGAAGTTTTAAAGTTTTGTTTATTTATTTTCAAAGCTCAAACTAATCTCCTTCCCGCATAATGGGGAACAAATAGTCCATTTGGTGTATTGGAAATTAGCTCGAGTTAAAGATTTCATATTTATGTTTTTATATTAGCAAAATAAAATTTGTTGTCAATTCCGCTAAAGCGAGGCCAAGCTAACCCGCACCTATTTCGCGAATTACCGTGCAATATTTGGCAATATCTTTTAGAGTTTTTTTAATAGCCAAGCTTTGATAATGATTATCAACCTCCATAAAGAAAAAATAATCCCAGGGCTGCAACTTAGAGGGCACGGAATGCAAAGAAGAGAGGTTAAGCCCGTTATTGGCAAAAACCTGTAAAATATCCCTTAAAACGCCCACTCTATTATAAACAGCCAGCAAAAGCAAAGTTTTGTTGTTGCCTAGTTTTTGCTGTATGGCCTTATTTAAAACATTGGTAATAATGTAAAATTTAGTAACATTTCCTTTGGCGTCTTCAATATCTTTTGCTAAAACATTTAACCCATAAACCTTGGCGGCTGAAAATGGAGCAATAAAGCCTGTGTACTTGTCTTTTGTTTCTTCAATAGCTGAAGTGGTGCTCAAAGAAACCTCTGTTTTAATTTGTGGCAGATTTTCTCGCAGAAACTTTTCGCATTGCAACAACGCCTGCTTATGCGTTTTAATAATTTGTAAATCTTTTTTATCCTTTAGCCTAGACAAAAGACAATGATGTATGCCCAACTCAAAAGAACCGCTAACTTTTAAAGGATACTCAATTAAGCTATTGATTGTTTCTGGCACAATACCTCCTAAAGTATTTTCTGCGGGCACTACCCCAAAGTCAATTGTTTGATTATTAACTGCCTCAAAAATCTCTCTAATTGCGTTAAAAGGTATCAACTTATTAGTATTTGGAAAAAGATTAGTAGCGGCTTGATGAGAAAATGTTCCTTGTGGACCTAAAAAACCAACTTTAGCGCCTTGTTGCTTTAAGTGGCTGATACTTGACGCTTTTTTTGCTTTTATTGGCTGATTATCGACAAGCTGTAAAACTTGGGTAGATTTACTTTGGGAAATTTTTATAAAATCATCTAAAACAGCCGAAACTTTTTCTATTTTTTTAACAAAAGATTTTCTGTTTTTGCCAATTACGTCTTTAGCTGAACTTTTGATTTGTTGCTCAAAGCGAGCTAAAACTTTAGGGAAATATGGATTTTCCATTTCTATATCACAGCAAAGCTGGGGGTCGGTGCTCAAAACCCGGCCAATAATCAAGCTTTGCAAACGAAACACAGGCGTTAGAAAGGACGAGTTGGGATTGAATTTTTGAGCAAAAAATGTTTGCGCTAAGTTTACGTTCACAAAATGAGTAAGCGCTTGCACTATGGCCATTTGCAAATCGTGTTGCTTTGGGCTCATTTCAATTACCTCAGCACCATTTTTAATAAAAATATCTTTTAAAAAATCAACCCACTGGTTACTTTTAGCTTGCATGGGGCAAAAAACAATTTTTTGGCCTTTCATATCTTGAAATAACGGCCCGAACAAAGGATGCATGCCCAAAACACCTGAATGCGCCATGGCCATTGCTTGAACTGGCTCTGTTTTGAGCGAAATAATATCGCACAAAAGAGCGTCTTTTCTGACAACCCCCCTAATTTCCTTAATCACTTCAACTGCTTTTCTAATGGGCACAGACACCAAAACAATATCAGCCTTTTTAGATAGCTCAATATTAGTTAGTTGGGTGTTTATGTCTGAAATAATAACTTTTAATCCTAAGTTATTAAAAAAAGATCTAAACCACTCCCCCATTTTACCTTCTCCCCCAACAATTCCTATTAAAGGTTTTTCAATCTGTTTTGGCATTGTCTTTAACAACTTTTTTTATAATTAAACTAAAAATATCTTTAACTAAATTTTCTGATAAACCATTTTCTTTGGCCCAGCTTTTCCTTTGCAAAAACATTGCTCGCTCTCTTGTTTTATCTTGGGCTGACAATTGATTGTCTATTTTATGTTGGCCCACTTTTTTAGTAACAATAAATCTTTTAGCTAAAACCTTAATCAATTCTTGGTCGATTTTATCTATTTGCGAACGCATTTTTTGCAATGATTCTGGCATATTATTTAAGAAAAGTTAGCCAAGATAAATAAGCGTCGTTATTACCTGTAATAACTTGTTCAAAAACTTTTTTAATTTGTGAGGTAATTTCTCCCACCTTAGCCTGACCAATTAAAACATCGTCTATCTTACCAATAGGGCACACTTCAGCAGCCGTGCCAGTGAAAAACGCCTCGCTAGCTAGTTTAGCCCTTTCAGGGGATATTTTTTCTTCTTTGGTTTCAATGCCCAAATCATTGGCAATTTTTAAAATACTGTTTCTGGTAATACCAGCCAAGATATTATCGCTTTTTGGCGTTAAGAGTTTACCCTGTTCCACGAAAAATATATTCTCACCCGGGCCTTCAGCCACAAATCCTTCGTAATCTAAGAATAATGCTTCGTCAAAGTTTTCTTTATGAGCTTCCAATGAAGCTAAAACAGAATTTGCGTAGTAGCCACACATCTTGGCCTTAATATCAGCTGAGCCTGGGTGCATTCTTATATATTTAGAAATTTTTACATCAACTGTTTCCTTGCCACCCAAATAAGCTCCCCAGGGCCAAACAGCTATGGCAATATGTAATGGCGCGCCTTTAGGATTTAAGCCCATTTTATCTCCAAAAAATACAATAGGCCTGATATAACATTCTTCAAGCTCATTTGCTTTTATAGTTTGCAAAACCGCTTCTTCAATTTGCTGTTGAGAAAATGGTATGTCCATTTCCAAAACAACTGCCGAATAAAAAAGCCGTTCAATGTGGTCTTTTAAGCGGAAAACAGCCGGGCCTTTCGCAGTTTTATAACATCTTATACCCTCAAAAACACCGCTGCCATAATGCAAAGTATGGGTTAAGATATGAATTTGAGCGTTTTCCCAATCTATTAAATGGCCATTGAGCCAAATCTTTTTTAGTTTTTCCATAAATATTTATTATCTATTATCTATTATTTATTGCGCAAATAATGATCCATAACTGTTATAGCCCCCATGGCCTCAACCACAGCCACAGCCCTAATAGCCACGCAAGGGTCGTGCCGACCGCTAGCCTTAACAACCACTGCTTGGCCATCTAAGCCAATTGTATTTTGATTTTTAGCTATAGTGGCCGTTGGCTTAAAAGCCACGCGAAAATAAATATCCTCGCCATTGGAAATACCACCCTGTATGCCACCCGAGTTATTAGTTTTTGTTCTCACTTGACTGTCTTTTATATAAAACTCGTCGTTGTGTTCGCTACCCTTCATCGTGCTAGCTAAAAAACCACGGCCATATTCAAAACCTTTAACAGCTCCAATGGAAAGCATGGCTTTGGCTAAGTCGGCTGAAAGCTTATCAAACACTGGCTCTCCCAAACCCTTTGGCATTTTTTTAATTACGCCAAACACAACCCCGCCAATAGAATCCCCTTCTGCTTTTGTTTTTTCAATTAGCTCAATCATTCTTTGGCTATCTTCTGGGCTAGGGCATCTTACCAAGCTAGCCTCAATATCGCTTGCTTTTACTTCTTGATAATTTATGCTGGCTTTAACCTCGCCAACACTTTCAATGAATGTTAAAAACTCTACGCTTAACTTTTCTTGAAGGAATTTTTTAGCCACAGCGCCAGCGGCCACCCGAGCCACAGTTTCGCGAGCCGAGGCCCTGCCCCCTCCTTGCCAATCCCTAATGCCATATTTTGCTTGATAAGTAAAGTCAGCGTGCGAAGGCCTAAACAAATCTTTAATATCTAAATAATCTTCAGACCGCTTATCCTCGTTGTTCACTAAAAGTAAAATAGGCGCGCCAGTTGTTTTGCCCTCAAAAACGCCAGACTTAATTTTCACTTGGTCTTTTTCCTGTCTAGCTGTGGTGAGATGGCTTTGTCCTGGCTTTCTTTTGTCTAAATCTGGCTGAATATCGCTTTCTGATAGCTCAAAATTAGAGGGCATGCCATCAATAACGCAACCGACTGCCAATCCATGCGACTCGCCAAAAGTAGTTATTTTAAATAATTGTCCAAAAGTGTTTCCTGGCATATTAAAAATTTATCGCTTTTATTTTTTTAATAATTTCTTCTAAAATCTTTTCTGCCCCTTTGGTCATTTCTTGGCTTTTTCCATCAGGACTAAAGAGAATCGGCGAACTAGTATCCACTTCCACATCAGCGTATTGCTGATACAGGGGCAAGCGCAATTCATAAAATTGCCTAAATTTTTCTTTATCCTTCCATAAAGGTCGCGCTTCATCATCTTTAAACCTTTCTTCAATTGCTGGCAAAGAGCTTTTTAAAAAAATAACAACCCCGTCTTTTCTTAAATAATCCAAAATTATTTTATTTAAAACCACTCCCCCGCCTGTGTCAATCACCACATTATCTTTTTCTTGAAGCTCTTTGGCAGTTTCAATTTCAAGCTCCCTAAATCTTATCTCCCCATCTTTTTCAAAAATTTCTTTAATACTAGCTCGACCGCTTTTTTTTATAGCTAATTCGTCTGTTTCAACTCTTTCCAAGCCCAAGTGTTCAGCAAACCGCTTGCTAAAAAAGCTTTTACCAGCGCCCATAAAACCAATAAAAATAATCTTCATAATTTTTTTAGTTTTTCCCAAAATTCTGGGAATGATTTATTTACCACACTGGGGTTTAATATCTTAATGCCCGGGATTACTGCCCCAGCCACGGCAAAAGCCATGGCCATGCGGTGATCGTTATAGGTTTCAATTTCTGCCCCCATTGGCTTACCTCCCTCAATAATAATATAATCTGAGCCAATTTTTGCTTTGATATTTATTCTAGCCAATTCTTTTTGCAAAGCCAAGAGCCGATTGGTTTCTTTATCTTTTAGGGTGGCCAGACCCGTAATTTTTGTTTTGCCAACAGCCAAGATAGCCACCACTGCCAAGGTTTGAGCTGTGTCGGGCATACTTTCCATATTAGCCCTAATAGCTTTTAATTGCTCCGTTCCCTCAACCTCAATCCATTTTTCTTTTTTATTTTTAACAACCTTACAACCCATTTTTTGTAATAAATCAACAAATTTAACATCACCCTGTGAAGAGGCTGGGTTGATATTTTTTACTTTTATCTTGCTCTTGCTAACAGCAGCTATGGCCCAAAAGTACGAAGCCCCAGAAGCATCCCCTTCCACCTCGTATCTTATTGCTTTATAGCGTTCTTTGGGGCCAACAATATATTTTTTGTAATTTTCGTTTTTTACTTTAACGCCAAAGTCTTTTAGACCAGCTATGGTCATATCAATGTATGATTTGGAAACCTGCTGGCCAATAACTTTTATTTCAAGCCCCTTTTCTAAAACAGGCGCAATTAACATTAAAGCAGTAAAATACTGGCTACTCACTCCCCCGCTCATCGCCACCACCCCGCCTCTCTTAATTGGCTTGGTAATTTCTATGGGCACGCAACCCTGCTTTTGCAAATACTTAATTTCAGCTCCCAATGTTCGCAAGCTATTCACCAATTCAGCCATGGGCCTTTGCCTCATTCTTGCGTGGCCGTCTAAAATAATTTTACCAGGAATCAAACAAGCTAGAGCTATAAAAAATCGCACAGCTGTGCCAGCCATGCCCAAATTTATTTTGCCATTAAATTCTTTAAAAACTCCGCCATTGCCTTGAATAATAATTTGTTTTTTTGTTTTAGTAATTTTAATGCCTATTTTTTTTAAAGCCATGATTAAAATCTCGCTGTCATCGCTGGGGGAATAGCCTAAGATACGGCTCTCTCCCCTGCTCAAAGCTGCCATAACCAAAGCTCGATTGGTAAAACTTTTAGAGCCTGGCATTGTCACCTCGCTCGCAATTTGCTTTTTAATTGTCATAATTTCAATTTTTTCCATAAACACCAACAACTTTTCTTATTTTTGTCTAAGAGAGGAGGCATACGCTACCTCTCTCTCTTAGACATAGGGTCATCGTCGTCTACGGATGGACCCCCTTCTCTTTTTGCGGCGTTCAGCCGCTTCTTTTCGAGACCTTGGAGCATACTCCAAGGCCTGATTCTTCTCAAAGCTTTCGCCAGAAAGTAGCACGTAGTACTCGCATAGGCTACTTGTCTTACCCACTTAAATTCACCCCCTTTAAATAAAAAATAGAAAACTAAAGTCAAGCAAACCAGTTTGGCTCCAAATTTATTTTAGAAACAAATTAGTCGGCTCGACTCGTTATAATTAACAAAGAACTAAGAAATGTGCTGAAACAAAAACAGCCCTCTCAAGAGGAGAGAAGCTGGTGTGAAGTTTCTAAATTCTTTTTTTTATTTTTTAATCCTTTAGAAAACTCAAACTAACCTCCCTCGCTGGGACATAAAAGAAATAAAAAAAGAAGAAATTTCTTTTTTGATTAGTTTGTGTTTTCGCAACTTTCATAATATTATTTTAAACTTAGCAAATATAAAAAATTTTGTCAACCACGACACCGCATTTTACATTATTAAAGCCTTATTTTAGAAATCTCCTGCTCAAAAAACTTTTTCATTTGCTCTTTTGTTGGTTCTGGTTTTAAGAACTCCACTTCGTTGTTTTTTAGTCCCTCAAGATACAGCAATTGCTCTAAAAACAGCCTAAAATTAAATTCGGCTTTATATTTTTTTTCTCCTATTTCTCGAATTTCTTGCAAGCTAGAATATTTTTCTTTTAAGATAAAATATAAATCAAAGTAATCTTTTGTTGCCCCGCGAAAGTTTAAAGCATAAGCCTTCATCGCGGCAATTTCAGGATACGAAAGCTTCTCTTGCTGCCTGGATTGCTTGGATTTTAAAACCTCTATTTTCATATTTCATTTTTTTAATACCCAAAATTAAGCTAATTAAATGTAATGCTCGGTAATTCCTAAATTCGCTTTCAGGAATTTCCTGAATAATATTTTTAAGTTTTTTTATTCCGTAATAATCAGCAAGCCAACACCATTGTTTCCATGTTCCATAATTTAAAGTATTGACGATAATTCTTTCGTAGTTTTCATCGGGGTTTATCTTTTTAAAATTATATCCCCACATCACATCTTTAAAATCCTCTGGTAATTTTTGTTTTTTTGTAGTAGTAACTTTACTCATGTTAGAAATTCTTAATTAAACAGCGAGCGATTAGCGAGCTGTGAGATTTAGAAATTTTTACACCCTGTGAAATAAAATTTGAGTACAAATTTTAATTTTAAATTTTAATAAATTGTTCAGCAATTTATTAAAATTTAAAATTACTTCACGGGGTAAGTCCTCCGTAAATTCAAGCTTCGCCTGATGGCTCACTTTCATTAACGGATTACTTATTTTATCTCAAAACCAAAGTGAAAACAACTCAGAGTCTTATCCAATACAAAATGCGTGTGAAATGAGTCCTCATTCTAACGCAAAATGAGCCTGAAAGGCTCATTTGTGCGGTAGTGTGTGAATCGTTATCATTGGGGTATATGACTATCACAATGAACGACTCACACATTTACACTGTGCCACAAATTCAAGCATTTTTAAAGATTGACACAGCCATTAAATTCAAATCAGTTTCTAAAAAAGAAAAGTATGAATGGATTAACGATGTTTTAACTAAATTTAAATATTTCAGTTTAAAGAAAAAAGATAAGGGCATTGTTAGAAATTACATTGTTAAAATGACGGGCTTGTCCCAATCTCAAGCTGATAGAATAATCAAAAGAAAAAGAGATTTTGGCAGAATATTTTTAAACTCAAGCGCGAGGCATCGTTTCCCGAAAAAGTACAGCCCAACAGATATTGCTTTGCTCATTAGAACAGACAACGCTCAAGAAAGATTATCCGGGCCTGCCACCAAGACAATACTAAAAAGAGAATGTGAAATTTTTCACAAAAAAGAGTACCAGAGCATTAGCCAAATATCCATTGCCCACATTTACAATTTAAGAGCCACCAACCAATACCGATCACATTGTTTAACGATTAAAAAAACTCAGAGCAGTAAAATTCCAATTGGCGAGAGAAGAAAACCAGAGCCCTGTGGCAGTCCTGGATTTCTAAGAGTGGATTCAGTTCATCAAGGAGATTATGGCAAGCAAAAGGGCGTTTGCCACATCAATATTACCGATGAAACAACCCAATGGGAAATAGTGGGAGCAGTAGAAAGAATATCCGAGTATTACCTTGAAACATTATTAGCAGATTTAATAGAACAGTTTCCTTTTAAGATAATTAATTTTCATTCAGATAATGGATCAGAGTATATTAACAAAGTGGTGGCAAAATTATTGAATAAATTATTAATCCAGCAGACCAAGTCTCGAGCCAGACACTGCAATGACAATGCTTTAGCTGAATGCAAAAATGGAGCAGTGATTAGAAAACATATGGGGTATATCCACATACCAAAAAACTTTGCTCCAGCCATTAACCAGTTTTACAAGCAGTATTTTAATGTCTATTTAAACTACCACCGACCTTGTGGATTTGCTACAATAATTAAAGATAAAAAAGGGAAAGAAAAAAAGATTTACAGACAGGAGGATTACCAAACACCTTACGAGAAATTAAAGTCTTTGGAAAATGCGAAAAAGTATTTAAAAGATAATATTCCTTTTGAGCAGCTTGATAAAATTGCTTACGAGATGAGCGACAATGATTTTGCGGAAAGAATGCAAAAAACAAAACAAGAATTATTTAAAAATTTTAAACATATTCCCCAAGAAATGATGGAATTCACTTCCTTCATTTCACACGCATTTGTTGATTAGAAAATACTCTCAGATTTATCCACATTTTCCCGCACGGGTCAACCATCACCCATTGTTCACATTACCTTGCTGCTATGTAGCGATGAAGTGATGTTGTTTGCTCTACAAACTTTTTCAAAACCAAGTAAAATATTTTTAAATCTTGTAAGTCAACCCACTCCCCCTCGCTATGTAGCCCACCACCTTTAGGTCGAGTCAAAATTACTGGTATTTTTCTCTGGGCAAAATACCGACCATCTGAAGTGCCGTGAGAAAAAATAAAAGAAACATCTTCACTTCTTTCTTTTTTTAGAATTTCACAAAATGTTTTAAGATATTTATTTTGTAAATCAACTTTCAACGGTCCTGCAAAAATATCTTCTTTGATTTTGATTCCTTTGAATTTAGCTTGGCTAGACTTGATAAAACCATGAATTATTTTTTTATCTAAATGTAGGGGAAATCTAATATCAATGCTCGCCTTAGCAAAATCAGGCACTTGATTTGGGGTCTTGCCCCCCTCGATTTTACCAATGTTTAAAGTAGTGTGAAAATGATCTTTATCTTTGCATGGCTCTTTCGGAAACTCTTTCTGTAACAATAGCAAAAACTCTATTAGCTGGTTTATGGCGTTGATTCCTTGCCATGCTCGCGAAGCATGAGCAGACTTTCCTATACTTTCAACAGAATAATGCAAAACGCCTTTTGCGCCTTTCTCAATTTGCCAATTACTACCCCCATCAGGCAAAAAAGCGAGCTTCGAAGAAAAACCACTTTCCAACAAAAACTTTACGCCATTTCCCCCCCCCACTTCCTCATCAGAAGTAATCATTACACCAAAATTATATTTTTTTAAATTTCCCCCCAGCTCTTTTAAAAGCTTTAAATAGCAAGCTAAGGCAAACTTCATATCATAAGCTCCTCGACCATATAATATATTATTTTTTACTGTAGGCTTAAAATCTTTCTCGGTCGCTGAAACAACGTCAAGATGGCTAGCTAACCAAACAATTGGTTTGTCTGTTTTTTGCGTGGTAATTATTAACGAGCCAAAACCAGCAGAATTATATTTTTTAATAAAAACAGGCAAACCTCTTAGCTGGAAATCAATCCAGCCAAAAGCTCTGGCAGTTTCTCTTTTATTACCAGTGATAGTTTTAAATGATATTAATTTTTTTAAAATTTCTGCTTCGCTAATCATATCTATTTTTTGTGGCGCGTGATTGAAGAAATCAACACGCCACAAAAATTATAACATTACTGGCCCAAAGACGCTATCAGAGGCGCCGTGAACCAATAAATTTGGTCGGGCATTCCAAAACCCACCCATAGGTATCCACTTTTTTGCCTCTGTGTCAAAAGCAAAAAATACCCTTAATATCCTACACATAGCCCCCCACGGCATAGGAGGAATAAAATCCTGACAATACATTTTACCCCTCTCGTTAAGAACCCTTAAAATTTGGCTTCTCGACGAAGCCCCCTTAGAGAAAATCTCTTTCTCTGAATGTTTTGGAAGCCAAATTTTTACATCCCGCGCCTTGCTGCCCTGTGTAGGCTTAAGACAAAATGGCTTATCCCAAGGAAGATCCTCTTCCGAAGGAACTTCCCGCCATAGTCCAAGGTGAATGCCATAGCTCTTGTCGCCTTTTCGCGAAAAAGAGCTAACGGATCTCTTTTCAAATTGCAAAAACTCCTTTTCTTCGGGCTCTGCCCGAATTAAGAGCGGGTTTGAACTATTTGCGACAACAGCCTCGCTAAACGAGATTACTGTCGCCCAAAGATAGTCGTCATTTGGGCGCCTCTTGCCAGAGGCAAGAACATCAAACAATGGCCACTTTTTCCTAAGAGATACTAAAATCTCTTTGAATTCTGGATTTATCAAAGTAGCCAACCCGATTCCAGCTGGCCTTTCCTCAATCTCATAAACGCCTAACTCTCCGTCGCGTACTACGCAGTCCAGCCGAACTATTAGCGACGGAACCTCATACTCTTTCTGGACCCAAGTGGGCTCGTAAGAAAAAAGATTAGCCCACTTCTTCACGATTTCTGACATCCCCCTAGGGTTTACTGTCAGAGATTCGTCCGACACAATTGTTTCCCATCCGCCCAAACTTATTATTCTTTCCATAGCTTCTCCTTTTAGCGGTAGTCCGACTACCGCTGATTTTTTAATGTTCAAGTAAACAAAAAACCTCCCCATCGCTGGGGAGGCTTAAAGTTTTTAGTAATTTATCTTTCTATTTAATAACACCAAAAACCTTCCCAGCTTGGGGTTTGCTTAACAAGCCTAACAACAAACCAAGAGATTGTTTTTGATTTATACTTTTCATAACTATATTTTATATATAGCAAACTTTATTTAAAACTACAAGCCCAATCGAGACCGGGCAATAATTTCTTGCTCAACAACGGCTTTTGATCGGGCATATTTTAACTTTGATAATTTCTTTATCTCCCCCACGGTTGTTAAAGCGCTCCCCTCTTTTGGTTTAGCTATCTTCATTTTAAATGGCGAAGATACAGTATTATTAATCATCATCTTAATAATCAAATTAAAATTATCAATATTAAGCAAATCATAGCGGGAAAATTCTGGCTCAAATTGCTTTTCTAAAAATTCAGCGTCTTCTGCCCCCACCCTAAAAGCAGCCATACTGCCCACATTACCAATAACCGCATCTCTTATTTCTCTGGTTAATTGTGGCATAAACTGGTGGGCTAAAATTAAATCCAAGCGATACTTTCTGGCTTCTGATAAAATAGTGGCAATACTGTCGGTGGTAAAGTTTTGAAACTCATCAATATACAAATAAAAATCTTGACGAGTTGCTTCGGGCATACTTGCTCTTCTAAAAGCAGTTAGTTGCATTTTAGAAACCAAAATCAAACCTAGCAAAGAACTATTCATTTCCCCTGTTTGGCCCTTGGAAAGATTAGCTAAGAATATTTTTTTATTGTTCATTATATCCTCCAAGTCAAAAGTGCTTTTGCTTTGGCCAATAATATTCCGCATCATTTCATTTTCCACAAACCTGCCAACTTTTGAAACCACATAGCCCAACATATCCGATTTTGTTTGGCCGGTTGTTTGCCCCCATTCTTTTAGCCAGAAAGACCGCACTAACGGATCGGTAACCTTTTTTAATAACCCCTCCATAAATTCTTTGTCTGTAAAAAGCCGAGGAATATCAACTAATGTGCCGGGGTTGTCTTTATCTGCCATCAAAAGCAACATAGCGTTTCTCATATAGTGCTCAAACATTGGACCGATAATTTCTGGCGGAAAAAGCTTTGAATAAATAGTAATCATTTCTGAAATAGCAAAATCTTTTTGTTCTGGCGTTTTCCATTCAAGCATATTTAAGCCGC
Organism: bacterium; assembly: GCA_030648255.1. GTDB lineage: Bacteria > Patescibacteriota > Minisyncoccia > Minisyncoccales > CG1-02-41-26 > STD1-80. Next base: position 22,404 of record JAUSHZ010000023.1, on the reverse strand, counting down.
AAGGCCGCTTCATATCAAACGGCTCAAATAAAACCACGTCATCAATTCTTTCTTTGGGGATATTTGCCAAGGTGTGTTCAATTAAATCTCCATTTGGGTCAATTAAAGCCACGCCCTCCCCAGCAAGTATGTCTTGCCTTATCATTTCCCGCAAAAGCGAGCTTTTACCAGTGCCTGTTTGCCCAACAACATAAAAATGCCTTCTTCTATCCTCTCTGGAGGCAAAATAAACAGGCTTTTCTTCATTTCGAAAAAGAACATTGCCAATTAAATTTAAACCTTGATTTGGCAAATTGCTTGGCGGGGCTGATTCTTTTGTTTTTGCCCATCTAATTTGGGGCGATTCAATATGGGGCAAGGGAAAATGATAAAGCGAAGTTAATTCTTCTAAGTTTAAAATTACTCTTTCTTTTTCATTAAAATCGCGGAAACTAAAATCGTAAACAAATTTTTTAATTTTTCTCTCTTTTACTCTTGATATTTCAAACCCATTTAAAGCAGAAGAAAACTGCGAAAAGCCAGCTTCTAAATGGCTTAAAATTTCCTCGGCTCTTTCTTTATCTTGAGCCACGCCCAATAAGCGGATATTAACCTCTAAAATCGGTTTTTGAATTTTTGATTTAACTGCTTCCAAAACAGCTTCGCTAACGCCCCCTCCTTTGGGCGTTAGCGATGACGCATCTTCTTTTTTATTAGAAACAGCTATGGCGTTAAAAGCTGTTCCAGCCCAATCAGCTACTTGGCTTTTTCCAGCTTGAGCCATAGCAGACTTTATATTAGCACCTTTTTCTGTGATTTCTGAAAGCATTTTCTCGCCCTGTTTCTTAAGCTCAAACTTGGTAGAGCGCACAATAATTTGAATAGCTGCTCCTTCCTCGGGCTTAATTTTACTTAAAGCATTGGTTAAAGTGGCAAGCGGGTCTTTTTCTAATTTTTTAAATGTTTGAATAGGAAAATAAAGCGGCTTTTGCAAAAAAAGCCGAGCACCTGCCACTTTTGCTTGGGGCTCAAACACAGTATAATCTTGGGGCACTTTTTCTATTACAGCTTGAGGAAAAACACCTTGGATATTTTTTTCTATCCCGGTTTCCATATAGTTTGGCACGGCGATATAAAAAGAAATATCAGGCCCGCCAACTTCCGAGGCAAGCTCTAGGGCAATTCGTGGCGTTTTATACCCTTGAAAAACTCTTTTAAAAAAATTTGGCGATTTTAAATATAAAAACTGAGAATAGATTTGCTCCATTTGCTCAATTAATAATTTTATATCCTGTTTCTCTTTTTCATCTTTTTTCTTTTCATATCTTGGCATTTTTACTAAAAACAAAGACATTTTCAAGCTTTGAGAAAGCCGAGTAATTTTTCTGCCTTTGCCCAATAAAATCCAAACCACTAAAAAACCAATTGCTAAAACTATAATTGGCAAAAAATATAAAAATATCATAGATATAAACCTTTTTTAACTAGAGTATCATGTAATAAATCTATCAAGCAGGGGTCCCCAGTTTTTTTGGCCACTTCAATAGCAAAATCTATGCCTTTGCCCTTATCTTGAGCTAACTCTAAAAGATGCTCTATTTTTCTACCCTCTGTTTTTTCTCTTAAATTATCAGTCTCTTTAAGAATACTTGCCTCGTTATCACCATCACTTGGAACTGGTTTAGTATAGACAATATCTTCTCCCTTTATTTCTGGCTGGACCTCTTTTAACTCCTGCTCCTCAGCTGTATCTTCTCTTTTTTCTATACTCCCACTCCCCTCCTCTTCGAACTTTTCAACTAGTGGGTTTTTTTCTTTATCTATATCCATAGCATTTAAATTAAGTTATTTATTATATTATTTTAATTTATTTGCAAGAACAAAGCAACTTGTCAACAGATATAAAACAACTTATACTTTATAAATAAATAGAATTTATGGGAAACCCAGAACAATTCCCCTCTTTTGAGCCAGAAAACCAAGAGGAAGATATTGAAAAAGAGCCAAGTAACCAAGAACAAGAAATTGCTCCTGTTGATGTTGAGAAAACCCCAGAACAAGAAATCACTGAGAAAGCTCAAGAGTTTGCCTTAAAATTACGACTTGAAGAAAAAGCAGAACAAATCGAAGAGATAAATAACTCTTTCTCTAGGGAAAGAGAAAAACAGGCAGTGTTAAAAAGAGTAATGAAGCCAGAAAAATTAGAAAAACAAGAAAAATCTTTCAAGGAAAAAATAAGAGACGGGTTTCGATTAACCCGTTTTGCTTTATCAGGAATAAAAGATAGGCGTCAAATGCTTGAGTTGGTTGATTATCTTGAAGAAAACATTGTTGATGATATCCTTAATCACAAGGAGGAACCCGTTCAAGAACATTACAAATTTAATCCATACCACTTAAAATTCTTAAAAAAAATAAACGGATTAGAGCAGAACCCAGTAGAAATAATTGATACTCTAAAAAAATCAGGCTTTGAAATACTAATTAGAAATGTACGGGATTTAGAAAACCTAAAGGAAATTATGACTGTGCCAAATGCTAAAGAAAAAATCCGAATATTGGCAAATATTAACGCAGGATTTTCTTCTGCTGATATACAAGAGATAAAAAATATTGAAGACTGGACAGAGCTTATCAAAGACGAATCAATTGAAAAAGAACTCACTCCAGATATTCAAAAAAAAATTGCCGATATTAGCGTAGCCCTTGACGAAAAAGTTGAACCAATAAACTTCAAAGATTATCTTTTTATAGCTAATAACCAGAAGGCCTTTGACTTTATTTGCTCAATGGGAGGAAAAGAAGGACTTTGGGTAAGAGAACGAGACAAAAACCCTACTTATACAAAAGATTATTACGACATCGCCCACAAAATAAAAAATCTTTGTGAAGAAGGGGTGGTAGATGAGATAACTACACTACTTGATGCTGGTGTTAGCCCAAACGAATTCTCCTCTTTTTTATTAGGAGATCACGCTGATAGAAAAGTTAGTAAAGGGTTTAACTATCAAAAAGAAAAAGAAACTATTGAAAAAAACCGGGCAGATCAAGCTCGTTCCAATCTTAATCATCACCAAGAGATAATAGAGCAACCAGCAATGCAAACCTTTATTGAACAAATTAAAGACGAAAAATTCAAAGAATTTACTTCTAATTTTGCCATCCTTAGGGGTGAAAAATTCGGATATGAGAAAGAACTATTAAAAGATCTCAGCGAGAATAAAAACTTTATTCCAGTACTCTATACTTTAAAAAAGTTTGAAAGTTCAAAAAAACAGAGCATAGACGAAATTGAAAGAATAGCTGATAATCTAAATGTCTCTATTCCTTACGGAGAAGTTCTTTTAACGGGGGGTTTTCAAGGTTGGGCCGATAATCTACAAAAACAATTGCCCAAAGAACTAGAAACCTTCCCTGCCCTAACATTAGCAAGGTTATATAAAAACAAAGAGGTGCAAGAAAGAATGGCAAGCGCTGAGGGAATAGAAATAATTAAAATATTAACTAATTCAAGAAAAGATAAGATTTTTTCTTCCTCTGATGCAAACAATAATTATTCTACTAATTTTTATTATTTTGGCAACCCGCAATATTTTGAAAAAACCAATATTTTTATAGAGCTTTTGAAACAACCGAATCTTTTAAAAAATTTAAAAAACTTAGAAGAATACTATGGCTACCATTATTCTGGAGAAAGAGACGAATTAGAGCATTTAGTTAGCTTACAAAGAGATAGAAAAGAAAAGCTTGAGGAATCAATTAACTATTTAAAAAATAATCCGGAACTTCAAGTAATTACAAAAAAAGCAGTATGGTATAACAGTATTGGCGCCTTAACTGAACCAAGTTTCCTTGAAGCAATAAACAATAACAGAGAAATAATTGACCCTGAAATATTTGACAAATATCAAGATTTTTATTGCTGCAAAAAAGCCCAAAAAGCCCTTAGAAAAGATGAAAAAACATTTTCCGCTATCTACAATTTACAAGCTGGCGGGCTTTTAGAACATAAGCAACTCTACTATGCTCTTTCCAACAACTTAGAAAACATCCTTGAAAAAAAACTAATTATTGACCCTGAAATTATAAATAAGTATCAAGATTTTTATTGTAACCCCAAAGTAACAATGATTCTTTGGAACAGCCCCGAAAAATTCCAGAATATTTATAATTTACATAAAACAGGATTATTAGACAACAAAGATATCTATAAAATTTTAGCTAACAACGCTGAAAAAATTCTTGCTGTTCCAGAAGAGAAAAGGGTACCATACATTGATATTCTTTTAAAAATTAATAACTCCCCAAGCCAAGAAATTCAAAAGATAAAAAATCAGCTTTTAAAGCAACTCCTTACCGAAGATGATCCCTTAAATTCATACGAGAAAATAGAAAGCATTTTTATTAAAAATAATCTTCCTTTAGTTGGAAAAATTTTTAAAATTTTCGCTACCTTAAATCCGCAAAAAAAAATCGATTCTACTTTAAGAGATAAAGAAAATGCAAGCCCTTATTTAAAAAAATCAACACCAAGAAGACGGATGGATACTATATATAAAGACCTGCTCCAAACTCACATTAAATCAGCTAATAGAAATTTAAGGGACTATTTACTTATTCTCCAAGATGGCCAAAAAATACTAGAGCAAGCCGAGATAAAAAAAGTAGAAAATTTGAATGAAGACGAACAACAGCAATTAAGGCATTTTTTATTAAAAATTCAAACACTTTTTGCAAATTCCCAATTAGGCGGAGATACTTCCCCTGAAAATTTAAACTTAGATAACAATATTTTAGATTCATATCAAAAACTAAGAATTGACATTGGAGCTAAAGAAGGTCAATCAATTACTCAAAGAATATCTGATATGTTTTTAAAGCCAATGGGCTATAAAAATATTGAAGAAGTCCTTGAAGAAATGAAAGAAACTAAAACTCAAGCCCACCAGAGAGGGTTAAATATTGCCCAAGAAGAAAACTTATTACTTAAGGAAGGTGACTTGTTAAAGGGTGTAGATACAACATATATTTCAAGTATTCTCCAAGGTGGCTCTGTGGCTAAAGAATATCTTGGTGCTGGAGCTGATTCAGATTCAACTCCACTTGATACAGATGTGAGTAGAGTTTCAAAAGAAGATAGTGAAAAAAGCTTTAAAGAGGCAGTGGACAACTCTTTATCAAAAGGATACGGAAATCTATTGTTTGCTATGAAGGATAGAGGCCAATATCAAATAACTACCAAAGAAAACATAAAAGAATATAACCCTAAAAAACTTGAACTTTTCAATTCTAATTCTGCTAATGAAAAACACTACGGCATAAGAACTGGCTTTCCTATCACTGAAATTGATTTTATGATTGCCCAAGAAGGACTCGATAAAAAAGACTTTGAGAAAGTTTGTTTTGAGATAGCTCAAAACGGATACTATGTACCTATCACAGACACAAATGGTAAAATTATTTTTACCCCAGAGCAATACCAAGAACTGCGAAAAAACTTTAACGGCCTAGAGAAATTTGATGGCAATCCTTTTGAATTTTCTCCAACTACTAAAGGTGCTCTAAATTATGCTGAAGTAAACAACCTTTCTGAGCAGAAGAAAGAAGATGCTGAAAAGTTAGAAATTCTATCAAGTGAAATAAAACAACTTATAACAGAGGTTCTTGGGCAAAATGACATAGAGATGAAGGATGATCACAGCACAAGTATTATGGGCGCTGAACTTTTAAACACTGGGTCAACTGGCAGAAATACCAACCTTCCTAATGATTATGATTTTGACCTAACCTTACGCCTTGACGCTAATGATACCGAAAAAGCCCAAAAAATTGCCACAGAACTTATAACTCGCCTAAACCCGGAAAAAAGCGACTCTTATACGCCACAAGGAAAAGGGGCCATTTTACAACTAAGAACCTTCGGGTCAAAAACATCAAGCGAAAAATTAATGGATATTGATATTGGCTTTGTAAAAAAATCTGAGTTAGTTTATTTTGGCTCCCACAACGCAGTACAAGAAAAACTTAACTGGATAAAAGATAACATAGGAGAAAAAGCCCAGCAAGAAATAATAGCCAATATTGTTTTAACGAAAAAAATTCTTAAAGAAAACAAAGTCTACAAAAAACAAGAAGAAGGTGGCATTGGAGGAATAGGTGTTGAAACATGGATTTTAAACAATAATGGCAACATGTTAAACGCCTTTCAGTCATTTATTGAAAAGGCCTACGATAAAAGAGGTAAGATGATTCCATTAGAAAAATTTAAAGAGGCCTACAAAATTATCGACCCGGGAATGAATGTCCAAAAATTCCGGCATGATAACTATGTGGAAAATTTCACAGATAAAAGCTATGGGGCTATGGCAAACACCCTTAAAAACTATCTGGGAGGCAAAAAAATAAAGAAAAATAACTAATTACTTGGGGGGATTTGCTTTAAGTCGATGATGTATTTTGCTAATTTGCCAAAAATTGGCGCGGCGCAAGAGGAGGCCGCATCCGATTGTTTGGGATTGTCCAGCCGAATTATTATTGAAAATTTGGGAGAATTGGCTGGGGCAAATCCCACAAAACTTTGAATGGTTCTGTCATCATAATAACCGCCAGTTGGCTTTGGAATTTGAGCTGTTCCGGTTTTGCCAGCTACTAGATAGCCTGGCACTTTGGCTCGCCTACCTCCCCCATTTTCAACCACCGAAACCATCATAGCTGAAATTTTTTGAGCTGTGTCTGGTGAAATAACTTGCTTTTCTAAAACAGGTTTTTCAATTTCTTCTTTGTTATTTTGAGAAATAATTTTTTTAACAACATATGGCTCCATCATATTGCCTTCATTGGCAATAGTGCTTATGGCTCTAAGTAATTGCATAGAGGTTATTTGAATACCTTGGCCAAAACTGGCTACGGCAAAATCTCTTGGATAACCCTTTTTTAATGTTTCATTATTTGAATAAATTTCACCAGCCAAATCAATTCCTGTTTTTTCAAATAAGTCAAACTTTTGAGCGTACCTTAGAAAAGCGGCTTTCCCTAATTTTTGCTCTATAAAAACCATTCCGGTGTTAATTGAATTTTCTAAAACGCCTACCATTGTTTGTTCACCCCAAGCCTTTTTAGCAAAGTTATAAATTGGAGGCCCGCCAATATTGGCTACGCCTTCATCAAAAAACTTTGTTTCGGGTGTGACTAATTTTTCTTCCAGGGCCGAGGCCATTATAAGGGGTTTAAAAACAGAGCCAGGCTCAAACAGAGCCTGTATTGAAGGATTAGAAAAAACAGAAACATTTTTTTCTTGGCCATATTGATTTGGGTCGAAATCAGGCCAGATAGCCATGGCTAAAATTTTCCCGGTTGAAGGTTCTTGGACTATAATCTGCCCGGAGTCCATTTGCCAGTCATTAAACGCTTCCTCCAGCAATTTTTGAGCATAATACTGAATATTATAGTCAATTGTTAGCTGCAAGCTTTTTCCAGCCACATCTAAATTGGAGTCTTTCATATTAAAGGCAGCGGACAAAACTGAAAAAGTTGATACTTTGCCCTTTAAGATTTCATTGTAAAAAGATTCAACTCCATACTGGCCTTCACCCTCGCCGTTTACAAAGCCAACCAAATGGCTGGCCAACTTTTTATTTGGATAAACTCTATTAAAAACTTCGTTTACATAAGTTCCTGTATAATTTTTTTGTTTTAAAACCTTGTATTGCTCGTTAGTTAAATCTTTTTTAATTGTTTCACCTGTTCCCGTATCTTCTATCTCTCCCAAAATACCCGATAGCTCTTGCATGGTTTTTTCTTTTTCTTCGGCTGGGATTTTGCTTATTGATATAGAAATTATGGGCTTGGCTACTGTTTGGGCCAATATGGTTACTCCGTCGCTAAAAAAAATACTTCCCCTTGATGAGTTGTTTTCTTCCAAAGGGGTTTGCTGGCCCAAAGCCAGAACTCCGTAATACTCCCCTTTTAAAATTTGTAAATAAAAAAGCATGCCTAATATGGCAGCAGAAAAAATTGTAAAACACACAAAATAAAAGTTTACTGGAATTCGTTTCACCCCCACACCAAACAAGCTTATTTTTAATACTTTAATACTCTATTAAAAGATTAAAATTTCCTGTTAGTTATAAAGTTATTAACCCCCAGATTGTTATGGTGTGGGGGTGAATTATTTTCTTACTAAGTAATCGATAGACAATGGGATATACTTTATACTGTCGTTTTTAACAAAACTTAAAGCCAGGGCAGTTTCTTCTATTTTACCAAGAGATGAATTTTCAATATTTTGCTGGCTAAATGATAAATTCTCTGTTTCAGTTTTTAAAAGGTCTTTTTGGGCATTGCTTAATAAATAACTGTCTTTAACCAATTCCTGAATTTGATAAAAATATAAACCCAAAAGAAAAACAACGCAAATACTAATAACTGTTAGATATATCTTTATTTTTCTCATGATTTTATGGCTACTCTTAATTTTGCCGATCGTGATTTTGGGTTTTGTTTTATTTCTTCTCTAGAAGCCATGATTGGTTTTTTAGTTAATATCTGAAGCGTGTTGCTTTTTGCCTGTTCTTTGAAAAATTTTTTCACTATTGCATCTTCCAATGAATGAAATGCTATCACGGCTATTCGGCCATTTTTTTCTAAAACTTCAAGCGCTTGGGGCAAAACCGCTTTTAAATTATCTAGCTCGCTATTAACCGCTATTCTTAAGGCCTGAAATACCCTAGTGGCAAAATGGGCTTTGCCAAATTTATAACTTCTGGGAAAACTTTTTCTGATAATGTCCACAAGCTGAAAAGTTGTCTCTATTGGCTGTTGAAGTCGGACTTCAACGATGTTTCTGGCAATATTTTTAGCAAAACGCTCTTGGCCATACTCTTGAAAAATTCTTGCCAAGTCCTCCTCGCCCCACTCATTTATAATTTCCCTTGCGGTTAAACTTTTAACTTTGCACTTTGAACTTTGCACTGCATACCGCATATCCAACGGTTCATCTTTCTGAAAACTAAATCCTTTTCCTGAATTTTCAATCTCCCAAGAAGACAAGCCCAAGTCCAACAAAATTCCATTAATTGGGCCAAGCTTTTCTCTTTTGATAATATCTTTTAAATTCGCATACGAATCATTCACTAATATCAACCCTTGTTCAATTTTTAATTTTTCATTTTTAATTTTTAATTTTTCGTTGTCCCACTCTATCCCTAAAACTTTTCCATGTGGTTTTATCTTTTCCAAAATAGCTTCACTGTGCCCTCCGAAGCCAAAAGTGCAATCCACAAAGTTTTCATTGGGTTTTGGATTTAAAAATTCTAAAACTTCTTTTAATAAAACTGGTATATGCATATTAAACCCCCAGCTCTTTAAGCCGTTCCGCCATATCTCCTGCTTCTTTTTCGGTTTTTTCTTTATAAACATTCCACTTGGCTTCGTCCCAAATTTCAATTCTATTAAAAAGCCCGGCAATGATAGTTTTTTTGGAAAGGCCAGCGTATTCTTTTAAGTAATCGGGCATTAAAATTCTACCCAAAGCATCAATGGAAACCTCCATAGCTCCAGCCAACATCATTCTGGAAAATCCCCGAGCATCAGCTTGTGATAATGGCAACTGGCTCAATTTTGTGGCTAACACTTGCCAATCTTTCATTGGAAATAAAAATAAACAATTGTCTAATCCCCTAGTGATAACTGCTTTTTTACCCAAGGCAATTCTAAATTTTATAGGCAAGGCCAATCGTTTTTTATCATCTATTGAGTATTGATATTCACCTAAAAACATAAATTAGTTATCCACAGAAACGGGGAGTTATCCCCACTTCTATCCACAGCCTCCCACATATCACCATTATTCTATCTTTCTATTCCAATGTCAACCACTTCATATCTGTGGATAACTCGCCAACCAACCAAAAACCCTCCGCCACAGGGCGGAGGGTTTTGTGTTTTTTTATATTTACTTATTACTTTATAACTTTTTGATAGTTTTTAAGAATAAACAAAACCTCATTTTTTAAATTTTGTTTTATCCAGCTTTTTTCTTTTTCATTTACCAACTCGCCCAACCCAGCCAAAAGCTGATTATCTTTGATAAATTCCACTAAATCAATACCGTTTGAGATACATTCAGAAAAATTATTCCCAGTTAAAACTTCTACTATTTTTTTATCAAAATCCCAATTATTTTTTCCAAAATAGTAAATATCATAAACATCTCTCATAGCCATATCGCTTCTTTGCGTTAAGGCAACCAACTTACCAGCAAAAAGATATTCCTTTTTAGCTACCAGCATAGAAATAGCAAGATATTCTTTTAAGATATAGAAAGTTTCCAAATTGGGCATAAAATTCCTAGTTGAAATTTCTATTTTAATATTGTGGTCTTCATCTCCATAAGAAAGAAGCGCGAAAATAGTAAATTGTTTTATATGACTATCTTTAACTTTTCCGTATTTGCCAATAATGTTAACAATTTTTTCAAAAATATTTTTTTTATTTTTTCCATCAATATTTTTTAATAAATCAAAATCCAAATCAACAGAAAATCTGGGAAGGCCATAGAAAAAATAAGCGCAAGTGCCACCCTTAAAGCCCAAAAGCGGGGCAATTGAAATATCTGTGTAGATGTCTTTTAAAATCTGTCCCATTATAAGCTGATGTTTTTCTTTATTTAACATAGTTTTTTTGGTATTTTTTAAGCCGCTCAATCATCTGTTTATTTTTATAAATTGGAGCTAATTCAAAACATTTTTCCCAATCAATCCCAGACAAGTTATCAAAATAATATTCTGAAAATAAATAAATAGTATCCAAAAAAGATCGCTCTTGGCTGGCTATGTTGTAGTTATCTTTAAACATTATATCAGTTGAATTAAATAACAATTCATCTTTTAGTTTTCTAAATGAAAACTTCTGTCCGTTTATTTTTAATTGCTTTGTCCACTTTCCAGCCACAAAAATTGTTTCATAGTGCTGAAAAATAACGCCCGAATCTCGTAAAACAGTTTCAAAGCTAATATATGATGGCGAATATAAGCTTGTGGCTAATTCCCTTTTATTATAGTTTTTATCTTTGGCAAAAACTCCTCTGGTTATTTTTAATAAATCCCCTTGCTTTATATAATAAGCTATCTTGGATTTTAAATTATTTTGATTTGTTTCCTGCCAAACTAAAGCCAAGTCCTTGTTTGTTAAAACGGTTTTTGGTAATTGATAGATTTTTGCAATTAAATTGTCCATATTATTGCTGGAAGTAAGAAAATATCTTACTTCCAGTGTATATTATTAATTTTTTCATTACAACCCCATTTATCCACAACCAAAAACCCTGTCGCCTCGGGCGACAGGGTTTTTAATTATCCACAAACCTTGTTAGTTTTTACAAGCTCCATTAGCACAGCCATTTGGGCAATTCTTTTATAGTCCTTGCCGGGCGGCTTTTGTCCATTTCGTTATATTATATTGGTATTTTCGTTACATTCGTAATTAAATAATTCTTATAATATATTTTATAAAGATAAGAATCTAATTTAAATGAATAGGTTCCCTCTTTAAAATTACCGGACAACCAAGAGGCCTCTAATGTTTTTTTAGTGAAAGTACATGCGTATGGTGGCGTTTCCTTGCAATTTAATAAATACAAGTCCAAGCCAGGTTGCTTTAATCCCCCCATCTCCTTGATATGATTCTGAACGAATAAAACCATATTCAGCATCAAAGGATAGCCATCAAAATAGTTTTGCAGGGCTAATTTTAAACTCTCTTCTCCGTTCCGATATACATGGTCATTGTACTCAGCGAAAAATTCACCACCATCTACCCCGCTATAAGTGGAAAGAACTGTTTTTTTACTAAAATCCATACTGTAATACCATGTTTCAGCAAGAACCTCTATAAGTTCAACATCGGAAGTTTGCCACAGATGATAAGTGTGCGCGCCCTCATGCAATAAGATTTGGAAAAATGTCTCGGGGTAAACTTTAATTCCAATTCGAAAAACTCCTTGGCTTGCGTCGCCTTCTGTATTGGGAGATAAGCCCACTACATCATAATAATCTTTCATCGCCGTAGCGCCGCTGATTATATAATCTAAATATTCGGGCTTATCTACCAGGCCTGAGCTTAAATCAGATAGAAACACCCTTTGTTGTAACCATAATGCCTTCACTCGGGCCAACCGATTTTGATAATTCCCAGATGTTTCCCCTGATTTCTGGGGGTTAAATTTTACCAATAATGGATATAAATCCTTAGCCCTGGCGGCAAGCAGAGAATCTTTTTTGAGCAAATGAATCAAATAGGATACCCCATTGTCATAGTGGCCCTGACCAAAACTCAAGGGATCTCCTCTACCATCCCTGCTATTGAATTTATCAGAATAGACCCTGCTAATCTTCTGATAAAACTGATTTCTATCCGCGTCGGATAAATCAAACTTTGAGTCAATCAGCCGCCCAAGAAATACGGATAGATTGGAAAAGCTCCATGAAGAGTAATCCGCGTTGTTAAAAAGAAGTTTCATTTGATCTTTCAGGCCTTGACTGAAAGGCAAAGAATAGGTTGAAGCAATTATATGATATAAAACCCCTTTGTCATTATTGGATAAACTATTAATTTCAGAAAACCGGTCAAGCAACCATTGTTCCATCTGACCGATTAGCGCGGCCGATAAATCCTGCCTCACTAAGTTCGCTGCATAAACAAAAGAGCCATCCATCTGGAACTGCCGCAAAAAGGGTAAAATTTTAAGATCCTGACCATTTGGATATTCTACCATTAAAGCTGCTTCCAATTCTTGAGTAATGTCTTTTAAATGGCCTTCTGTATCCGAAATACGCGTTAAGTAATCATTTCGCATCAGCCAATCAAAAATCGCGGCTCCATTTTGAAATTCTTTTTCTAAATCTTGTTTCGCAATAGTCCCGCGATTAAAATTTATCTCTGGCCTGAAAGCCTTACTCAAATATGCCAAAATTTCTGTTTTAAATTCTTTGCGGGCATTAAATAAAATAGAATCATTTTTAACAATAAGGCGATCAATAGGGTTAAAGTCAATCTGCGGGCGACTATTCAAAAAGGTCAAAAATTTTTGAATGATTTGTTTTCTAGTGGCCGGATCCAAAGTTAATCTTTTATTTAAGCTAAAGATGCCATACCGCAAAGTAGTTTCATAATCCAATGTCAACAACGCATCCATCTTATCCCGATACCATAAGCCAAGCTCATTCACAGAAGGAGTCGTTGGAACTAACTGTAAAAGACTACGTTGGTTCGCAGGGGATAGCTTATCCCATATCTGCCGGATCAAGCGGCTGATTTCCGCTTTTTGAGTAAAAGAAACAGTGGGATAACCGTTTACAAATACAGCCGCTGCCCGATAAATATCTACTTCTGATCCTGGATTCTTTTCTAATTCTTTTAATAAACGTTGGAACATAACTGGGACCGTAATGCCTATTGTTCCCGGGTGAGCGATTCTGATAGTTTGACCATCCCCTGCTGGCAACTCTGAATAACCACTTAATACTTGTGATATGACGCGAGCATAATTTCCGGTTGTAATACTTTTAAGCGGGTTTTCAAGATATTCAATCATACCCTTCCAGAAATCAGCCTGAGCCGTATCTTGATTGAAATATTCTATATTGTACTCAGTATAACCTAAATAAATATAATTACTAAGGTCGTCCCTGTTTCCTGGTATCAAATAAATATGCCCTTTCTCTGTAGCGGTAGCGGAGGGCTTAAATACGGCATATAGGATATAACGAGTCTTTCCTTGATAATCTACAAAAGAATAAAAATCATAATAAGAATAAAGAATCACGTTGCCGCTTGAATCCGTTACATCTCCATGATTCTTACTAACATCAATATATGCTTCAGCTTCATAGGGGATATCGAAAAAATCAAAAGTATCTTTATTAGTAAAAATGAATTTCTTTATTGCGAGAAAGTGCGTATATTGATACTGGATCTCGTTGGCTGATAAAGCTCGGCTATATACGCGGACATCGTCAATAGAGCCCTTAAAATAGGTGCTCCAACCCCTGCCGATTGTAAGGGGGTTTATAGAATTTTTGATATTTGTTAGAACAGTATTTTTAGATGAGACCAATTTTCCGTCAATGTATAAACGGAGCCAATCTCCATCAAAAACTCCCGTATAATAATGCCACGCATTGTCATTATACTTGAAAGTATAGCTACCAGCGGTATCAATAGATCCACTGCTATTTCTTATGTAAAAGTTAACGTTTGCCTGCGTTGTTCTGGAGAAATAGAGCATATAGTCATAGTTGTTGCCTGGTCCGCCCTTTACAATGACTCCCCTGCCTGGCTGAATACTGCTTGTTTTTATCCAGCCAGAAACAGTAACGGCATTTGTGGGGCTTAAGCTTGGAGAATCGGCCACATTTATATAATCATTCACCCCGTCAAATTGTAAGGCATTGCCATAAACGCCATTGGTAATCTTGACACCGCCGATCAAAGTACCGGTGTTGTTATTGCCAGAATTATCTATGGCAGTAGTTCCAGTGGCCTGATCCATATCCCAATAAGCAACAAGATTTTTATTCACGCAATCAGCCGGAGAAACATCGCAAGTTGTAGTAGCTACGGCAGTTATTGTGGTGCTTGCTATTTGCGCTAATAAATTTTCCTGGCCCAAGATATTTAACCGCTCTTTTAGTGAAGTCAACAAAAGTTGTATTTTCTCAATCATTGATTGAGATGAGCCATCAACGGCTTTTACATTTGGAACAATAAAAAACCCGGTTAAAATAATAAACAGGCAAAGAATGAGTATAAAAAATTTTCTCATAAAATATTTTCTTTTATTATTTAATTCTACTCTTATTTTTTGAGAATAGAAACAATTCTTTTATCTACAACCAAAAACCCTGTCGCCTCGGGCGACAGGGTTTTATCCACAACCCAATTTTCTACTAGATTACTGACTAATAAGAATACTCTGACCAGCAACATTAGTAGAGTTGTCAACTTCAAGATTCGTAATTCTGCTAACGCTTGTTAGCTTAGTTAAAACAATTTTACCTGCATTTCCTATTGGCGCGCCTGTTAAAATGTCAGCGTAAACATTTAAAACAATTTGCTGACCAGCGCTAAATCTAAGAGCTGGATTTGGATAAACAGTATAATTTGTTGAACCAGTTAAAACTCCTCCGCCACCAACCGTATAACCAATCTGGGTGCCCCCAGCTAATTCTCCCTTATAAAGTCGGACGTTTTGGATGTATTGATTAGAAGAAGTGGCAAGTTGTAAGACAATACTATTTACATCCATCCCTTCTGCGTTACCCGCTGTAATTATAAATGAAGCAATCTTGCTGTTAGTAAAACCGGGCTCAACAGTGACTTGGCTTGATAAGCTTAAATTTTTTGAAGAAGTAATCGTTGGCACCGCTTGAGTATTTTTGCAAGCGCCGTCAAAGCAACCATTTGGGCAGGTGTAGTACTCTACTGCCGAATAACCATTTGAGCAATACCTTTCTGAAAGTGTTTTTCCAGCAGTATCACAGCCGTCTGTAGCATCGTAGGTCTTACCGCTAATTGGCCCCCAAAGAGTGGTGCCTTTAGTGTAATAGCTTTTGCCTCCATCAGAATCAGTGCAGGTCACCGAAGTGGTTGAGCTAGCAAAAGTAAAATAATTATCACTGTCATCTTGCGCACCAATTGTGCCATCGGACTTTAGTTCGTACACACGAATTTTGTAGTTATCGCCTACTTTACCGCCAATAGCGTCAACGGTGTTTTGGCTAACTCCCCAGTAAAGCACTCCTTGGTTGGACAAACTTGCAGAGATATCCATTGATCTTGTGCCACCAGAGAGGTAGTCAATCAATAAAACACCCACCTTATCCACACCAGTTGAATTCCATTTAATCGTATAAGTTTGACCCAGTATCACTTGTTCCCCGCCGTTAGGTGAAACAACGGTTATTGATTTTTGAGGTATAACAATATTATATGTCTTCACATTATCATTCTCATTTATTTCGCTAATTTCGTTTTTGGGATCAACTGTAAATATTAAAGAATAAGTTGCGCCAGGGGTTGGATTGTTGAATGTTGAATATTCATATCTAACTATGCCATAGCCGCCTGGTTTGGGCATCTGATCGCTTGACATATAGCCACCAGCTGTAACTCCAGCCATTTTAACTTGATCATAAACCGAATTTGGAGTTTTAGTACCAACATTCCAAACCTCTAAAGTAAAACCGTTCTGATCGGTCTTAATAGCGCCAGGATACAAATCAATAGAATTCTGGACTGGCAAAGCAATACAAGCCCCATTACTGCAGCCATTTGGGCAGGTATAAATTTCTTCAGCTGGGCCACCCAAACCAGAGGAACTATATGGCAAGCAAAAGTATTCCTTTAGTTTAGAACTGTCCATACAATAATCCGTAAAAAAGGTTTTTCCTGAATCATAAATACTGCCAATATTGTAATAACTTTTTCCACCATCAGTATCAGCGCAAGTGTTTTTACCCTGATAATCACCAAAAGAAACAAGCACTGAGACTTTGTTTACTTCCGAGCCGTCTTTGGCTGAAAATTCAAAAACTTCTATGATGCCGTTTTGAGCAGTAGGGGTATTGTAGGTAAATTGCCCACTAAATGGAATTGGATCACCATAAGAGCTTGCACCCATAGTATTAATGTCCAACAAAACTACTCCATTATTGTCTTTTATTTTTATATGAAATTGACCCTCAAAAGCAACTGCTTTGCCCGAAATCGTAACCGGACTTTTAATTATTTGACCAGCAACAGGTGCAGACACGGTGATTGATTTATTAGTTACGGGATTATTACCACAGCCATACATTTTATTTAATTTTGCTCGGGTTGATTTACCTAAATAACCAGTGCCATATTTTAAACCAACTGGGCTTAAAATTTCACTGGCGTATTTTTGTTGAAAACCAACTACAACTGAAGCAATATTTTCATCATAGCCAAATTTGCCTTGCGATTGATAAAGACCTTCTTTTTCTAAAGCAGTTTGTAAATATGCTACCTCTTCTCCGTTAGAGCCAATTCCTAAATTCGTATTAAAAGTATGGCACCACTGAACTGGCTGTTGACCTTGAGTTTGTTGCAATTGAATCTGCAACGCCTGAATTTGAGCTTGCAATTGGGCGATAAGCGCTTGAAGCTCGTTAACACTTATGGCCTTAGCAAAAACAGGCATAGCCAAAGCGCACACTAGCAACAACGATAAGATTATTTTGTTTTTCATGTTAGAACTCGTTAATGAATGAGTGGCGATTAGCCACGAGTGAATTTACGAGTTTTTACACCCTGTGGAGTAAATTTAAATTTTTAACAAAAAATTTAAAACAGAAATTTACTCTGTAAATTTCTACTCCACGGGGTAAATCCTCCGTAAATTTCAAGCTTCGCCTTTCGGCTCGCTTTCAATAACGGATTATTTACTTTCTCTTTTTAATTAAAGAGTTTAATCTTTTTTGGGCTCTAAATCCATTAGTTTCTTCTTTTCTGATAGTTGCCCATTTATCAAATCCAAACAATTGTGATTTAAAAATAAACAACAATAAAGCAGCTAATCCCAAAGGCAACAACAAAGACCCAAATAAATCGCTAACAAGCCCCGTGTTTACTTCAGTGGCCGCTCCGGCAACCGAGCTTTTTACTACCACAACTGTGGCTGTATCTGAAATAGAAACTCCGGTATTATAAACCAAGACAGCATTAATTAAATTATTTGTGCCATAGTTAAAAGAATCCTTTGCGTTAACCCTTGCCTTATAGGTAATCGTTTTTGATGTTCCTGTTGGGATATCGCCAAGTAAAATTCCATCTGTAATGCTTCTGTTATCAGCTACTCCATCAATAGTTAAACTGCCAAAGTAAGCCATTCCAGATGGCATTGCATCTTTAATATAAACGGCTGGAGCTGTTACCTGGCCAGAGGAAGTAATTATGACTTTATAAATCACAACATCATCGAAATTAGCTGAAACTGAATCGCCAAAAGCCGTACCATTAGTTATATTTTGCGCTGTTTTTTGCACATTTAAAGTATATTGATTATTGGTTGGAGTAACTGGAACAACTGGAGTAACTGGAGTAACTGGCTGGTTGCCCCCAACGGTAATAGTGGCTGTGCCTTCAGCTGATAAGCCTAATCTTTCAACTCTTACTTTGGCTGTGTATGTTCCAACAGTTGCGTAGTTGCATAAACTATCAGCAGTGTAAGAAGAATTTGGCCCTCCGTAAATTGTTACTTCTCTATCCCAAGAGCCATCATTTTTACAATCAAATAGATAATGGACATCCCCTGCTTGCTTGCCAGTAATATCAGCTTTTAAGTCAACATTATTTAATGGAGCAGGTCCTGAATATGGAACTGCCTCCAAAGAAACCCTTAATTCATCAGTTGAGCAAAGAGTGGAAAAAGTTCTATCCATACCATAAACAATTCCATTGCCATTATCCCCTACTGCCCTATAGTGATATAAAGTGCAAGAATTTAAACCCGATAAAGTGGCTTGAAAAGTGCCTGCATTATTCATTGTTTGGCTATTTGTTTTTGAGCCATAACTTGTAGCCAAGCCGTATTCAAACCAAATAGTGGCTGAAGTTTTACCGCCTAAATTACTTAATTCTCCGCTAACAATGGCGGAATTAGAAGTAATGTCAGCAGAAGGGTGAGTGTACATTGAGACCAAATCGGCCTTAACTGGAAATGCAAAAAACACTAGTCCAAGAACAGATAAGACCAACGCGGCGACTGACAAAATTTTTGTATTCATAAGTTTTAGTTAATTGTTAATTGTAAATTGTTAATTGTTATTCAGTTCGGCTTCCACGACAATTCTTTGTAGGTTTTTTCCAGGAGGCCAACAGCTCACTAATAATAACATACTTCTGTTAAAAGTCAATGCAAAAGTAAGGTCTTCGCCTTTTTGCACCCAAAATGTCTTGTTCACTAAATATTTATACTCGTTTCCTTGATAATTTATTAAAATCTCATCGCCCGGTTTTAAAGCATTTAAATTATTAAAAACAGAATCATAATTTATTTTTGGCCAATTTGGCGGAGCTGAATGCCCCAAAATTATGGCTGTGCCAATTTCACCAGGCATTGTCGAGCCAGTATAATGCAAAACCCCAAGCTTTAAAAGGCCGGAAAAAACTTTTTGGCTATTTGATGTGGTAAAAGAAACTGGCGACTTAACCCCGATTTTTGCTATTGAAATATAACTTGTCTCGGTAGTAGAAACCTGCGGTTTCACTACAGGGCTTGGCTTTGTTGTGTCAACAACAACTGGTTTTGTTGCGTCAACAATAATTGGTGTAGAAATAACTGGCGTTGAAAAAGCGCTGCCCGTGTTAATAGAAAGATTTCCCAAGTTTTCCTCAATTGTGTTGTAATTAAAAAACCAATCAACATACCCCCAATTAAAAATAACTAAAAATATAGCTGATAAAATTAAAAAATATTTAAAAAATACTGACATATGGATTAAGCAACGAAGTAATCTCTTTGGGGCCTACAGCAAGCAATAAAATTAAAGCCAGAGATATTAAGCTGGCTTTTAATATTAAGTCATAATGCTGAACAAAGATTTTAATAACAATATTTAAAATTAAAGCTATTATATTAATAATTAAGAAACCCCAAACTATTTTTTGAGTTAAGCTATTATAATCTTTAGCAAAAAATTCTAAAACCTTTTCCAAAAAAGTTCTTTCTTCTTCAACGCTTATAAAGTCGCCAGCCACTACCCCGCTGGCTGTTGTTGATAAATTACTATTAGCTGTTGAGCCAAAAATATTAGTAGTAATAGTGGTGGTGGCAATTGGTTTCACAATAACAGGGGTCTTTGGCTTCAACACAGGAATAATTCTTGGCGCACCAAATAATTGCACAACTATAGTAGTTGGCGATCCCTGAAAGCTTCCTTTAAGAAAGGAAATGCCTATATCTTTATAGTTTTTGCTTATTAAATTTGCTTTATGTGAGGGCGAATTGTTCCAGGCCTGGTGAAGCTCGCTTGAATCAACAAATCCAATGCCCAAATTTTCCCCAGCAGACTTATAATCATACCCTACTTTTTTAAACCAATACCAAGGAGTTATGCCAGCAGGACTGGTGTGGCTAAAATAGCCCTTTTGCATCATATCATTGGCTTTCAATAAAGCCGCTTTATTAAGTGAAGTATTTTCTTTTAATGTTCCTAATTTTAAATCAGTTCTCTCGTCATTTAGAGAATCTATTAAGACGACTCTGGAAATATCAGCAAAAAAGCTGGTGTTGGGCAGTTGCCAAAAAAATAAAAAAGTGCTTAACCGCAAAAAACAAGCCAAAAGTAAAATATAAACCAAATACTTGCCCTCTAAAATTTTAGGCCTAAAGTTATTATCCCTGCAAGGTATAAAAAGTTTTTTAACGGTTGCGAACATAAACCTCAATACATCTTGGATTTGTGTAGGAAATATCGCGAGCTCCTGTTAGATTTCTTCCTACTATTTTACCACAATACAGGTATCTATTGGGAGTGTATTCGGTTACTTGCCAATTTCGCGTGCCTGAATTTCCGCTCACTGATTGAGAGTGCCAGTTATTTTGATAATAGGCCTGAATTTCATCAACGCCATCTTCATCTGCTCCAAAAACGCTAATTGTAAAGGTTTCGCCTGTATAAACAGTGGTATTTGAAACCCAGATATTGCCAGTTCCTTGATGGTTTGCATACACGGCAATTTCATCAGAGACCTGGGCTTGGCAAGTAGTTGATTTTGTTTGCTCTCCTGCTCTTACTGTTAAATAGGCATTGTAGCTTCCCTTGGTAAAAAATGTCTTATAGACAGTTTGTTCGGTGCCAGAAAAATCACCTGTCCAAGAAAACTGATATGGCCCAACTCCTCCAGCTACCCGAGCAACCACCCAAGACAATTCCCCTCTTTTGGCAATGCTTGGGGCGGCAAAACAGGAAATATCTAAAAATTGAGAATTACATCTATTTAAGGTTGGGTTGCAAATCTCGCCCTTTGTTTGGCAATTGTCATAGTCAACCCATTCTTGCCTTTCATAACAAGAAGTTCCTGAACAGCCCTTTCTAATAATTTTTCTTTGAACTGTATTGTTGTTATTAAAGCATCTGTATTCCTCTGTGTAGGTATCGTTTCCGCAGTTGGTCAAGTCCGACCAAGCCAAACAGCCATTAGCCTTTGACTGGCAAGTTCTAACGCCGTTTCCAAAACATTCTACTTGGCCAACAGATGAACAATCGTTGCTGCAAACCGCAGGAGGGGTAGAAAACAAAACTGAAACCGAATTAGACGAAACCGTATTTGTTCCGCCTTGAGCTTTTTTAGCTACAACATAGCCAGAAAAAATATAAAACCCGGGTGTTTGTTTTGTTTTAGTAAAATTCTTTTGGCAGGTGCTTCCCGCGCAATCAATACATTCGGGAGCAGCTGAAAAATTATTGTCAATAAAACAAACTTTTTCAACGCCGTCTTGGTCATTTGCCTGCAAGGTAAAATTAACATGTTCACCTGTCTGGGCTGTTGTTTTGTTAACTGTTAAATCAATGGTTGCTGGGTTATCGTTTGGTTGTAGACATGTCTTTTGGGTTTCACTGCAATAAAATCCTGCTTGGCAGTTATTGTTTTGGCTCCATTCTAAACATCCGTCTCCGTTTGTATCTTGGCATATCTTGTATGTTCCTTCTGATGGACAGCTCCATTGGCCTAATGTTTGGCATTGATTATTACACACTTGATTGGGCGCCTGAAAAACAACCTTCACGAAGAAAGGGTCTGTTGTTCTTTCCACTTGTTCTCCATTTGGTCTCTTGCCATAGACATATCCATAAAAGAAATATGTGCCAGGTGTTTGTTTGGCTAAAGTCCAAGTATAGGTGGAAGCATTTTGGCAGGTTGGTGTTTGGCTGGCGCCATCTAACAAGCAAACCTTTGTTAAACCATTAGTATCATGTCCAGTGACTGTGAAAGAAACATTTTCATTTGTTTGGGCTGTTGTTTTGGTAGCTGTGAGAGTGCCAGTGGTTGGGTTGTCCCCTACCGCAGAACAGGTTTTGTTAGTTGCATCGCAGGTGTAGCCAGTGTCGCAGGTGTATGGGCTTGACCATTCCAAGCAAGAGTCATTGTTAAAGTCCCCGCAAATCTTGTAAGTGTTGGTGGTTGGACAGGACCAGTTGGACATTGTTGTACACTGGTTGGTGCAATTACTTT
Source organism: bacterium (assembly GCA_030648255.1). GTDB lineage: Bacteria > Patescibacteriota > Minisyncoccia > Minisyncoccales > CG1-02-41-26 > STD1-80. Next base: position 168 of record JAUSHZ010000023.1, on the reverse strand, counting down.
GGCACACTCCACTTCCTCCACAGGTCTGGCCTGTTGGGCAGGTGTAAGAAGTTGACCATTCCAAACAAGAGTCTGTGTCATAGTTTCCGCAGAGTTGGTATTGTCCATTGGTTGAACATTGTTTTTGATTGGCTGAACATGCATTTGTACAGCTTGGAGGAGCTGGGT
>JAUSHZ010000020.1 GCA_030648255.1 bacterium | reverse complement strand
TGTAGGTATTGGCACAACAAATCCAGTCGCCAAATTAGAGGTGGCTGGCACTGCGAAAATGACTGGTTTTCAGTTGGGCACTTCAGCTACTGCTGGACAGGTCTTGACAACTGACGCCTCTGGCGTGGGGACTTGGCAAACAGCCGCCGTAGCAGGTGTTTCTTCGGTTTTTGGCCGAACAGGCGCGGTGGTGGCGGTCTCTGGTGATTATACGACAACATTAGTGACAGAAGGCACAAGCCTTTATTTTACAAATGCTAGAGCGCAAGCTGCTATAACTGGAGGGGCATCAACAATAACAACATCAAATTTAACAGCGAGTAGGGCGCTTTTGAGCGATGCTAGTGGCAAGGTGGTAGCGTCAGCAACAGTGTCTGATATTGAATTGGGATATCTAGACGGGGTGTCTTCGGCCATTCAAACACAATTGAACTTAAAGGCGCCATCTGCCAGCCCAACTTTTACTGGAAATGTAACTATGCCAGGAACTGGAATATGGAATAGCTCTGGCAATGTGGGTATTGGCACAACTACGCCAGTAACAAAATTAGAAGTGGCTGGTGGGCCAATTAAAGCAACTGGCGGTTTGATTATGGAAACAAGAACCACAAATCCTACTGCTCCGACTGTTGGCCAAATTTGGATGTGCACAGATAGTGGCTATGATTGCCAATAAAATAAAAAACACAGGCATTGAGCTCTGCGGGTTTGTGAGAGATTTATAAAAAATGTCTTCTGAAAAATATCAAAAAATTTTAGAAAATTTGAAAGATAAAAAAGTCGGTGTTTTTTGCGATGACTCCAACCTATATCATTCATATCAAAAATACGGCTGGCGAGTTGATTTTGAAAAGTTTAAAAAAGATAGAACGGTTTGTTAATGTCAAAGAAAAAAAGTTAAAGTATATGGTTTCTGCTCGCCAGCTTATCAAAAAAGGCGACGTTGATGTTGAAATTGTTTTAGACATTGTGCGAAATATAGAAAGATTAGATGCAGTTTTTGTGATTAGTGGCGATAGCGATTTTTTGGAATTAAGAAATTATATTGTAAAAGACAAGAAAAAGATGATTGTTTTTGTCGGTTATGAAGAAAATATGGCTTGGGAATTAAGGCAATGTTGGCATATTTACCTTAATAGAATAAAGGATGAAATAGTGCTTGCAATACAACCGTAATAAAAAAAGCCCCGAGTTTTATCTCGGGGTAGCGTTGCTTGATATAATAATAGCAAACCCAAAAAGATTTGTCAAATTTTTATACACAGTTTAATAAAAAACACAGGCATTGGGCTCTGTGGGTTTGCGAAAGATTTATAAAAGTATAAAAGATAGAGAAGTGTCCTTTTTAAAAATGGAAGAGGCAGGATAAATTGATTTATATCCTGCCAATATCTGATGAAGTCGCGAGCCTTCTTAGAGGCGAGAACGCTCGCAACAACAAAGAACGGTGAGAACTGTCTCATTTAGAGTCCCCCTTCGTTTTGAAGGAACCCCAAGTAACGGCATTTGCTTTTTTGGGGGCAAGCTTAAAAACTGGATGGGGTTCGCCGATGGGCATTGGTTTTGCCCATATGCCGTCGATGTAGGTTCGTCTCCATGAAAACTCGTAGCCATCAATGATGGCACTCTCTGTTTTCGTGGAATTCACGACGGGAAAGGGGCCAAAGGCAGAGTTAATAGTTATTTCTACTTCGTTAGAAACAACTATCTTCCCATTATTGAGAAACTTTGACTGGAGTTTATACTTTCCAGGATTTCTTTCCAGGAAAGAAAATTCTGCCTGAGCTCCTGTTTGTCCAATAATATGTGTTGGCAAGATTTGGCACATATTAATTTTGCCATCGGACGTTAACAAGCACACCTGCCCATTTAATCCCTTTGGGTCTGAGAAAGAAACTTGAAACAAGACTACTTCGTTATTTTCATAGATTAATCGTCCTGTTTCCACCCAAAGATTTACGATAGTATCTTTGGCTGGGTCAAGTGCTTGGACTGAGAAACTGCAAAACAAAGAAACAACGATCAAAATGAAAAATATTTTTTTCATTTTTAAAACCTCCTAAAAGTTAAAAATTATTGTACCCCTAACCTATAAAATAAGAACAACTTTAACTCAATGAATTTAATTCACAATACAATGCTTAACAATTTTTGTCAATGGCAAAAGTATAAAATCGCAATTTTCTTATCTTTCTTTTTTTATATTTTGCTTTTTGGAAGTTTTACTTTGGCTCAAAGTTGTAATCTTTCAGATTGCCCACCGCAAGTGCCAAGAACTGAAACAAATTATGTTGTGGGTACTTGCCCGGATGGGCAGGCTTTCGAAGGTACGATAGCAAGCGGCTGGTCATTTTGTTCAAATAATCCGCCTAATTCCTGTGTTAACCAAACACCTGTTTGTCGGACTTGTTCTGATGGTTCACAAATTTGCGGACAAACGAAAATACAAGAGGTTAATTCTGGCATTTCATGTAGCATTTCAGGATATTGTTTATGTTCTTGGATTGCGCAAGGATCTTGTCCTGTTGAACCAGACCCTTGCATCCCACAGGGTACGAATTGCTTGGGGCAGGAATCAAGGTGTTGCTCGGGGCTTTCCTGCCAATTGCCGAATTGGTATTGCGAATGCACACCTTGCCCAGACCCCTCAACCTATTGCCCAGGAACAACTGCTTATGACGGCTGTGGAAATAACTGCCCGGCTCCTGGCACAATGATTTGCGCTCCAGGCCCTCCAACTAATTTTAGTCATACAGCCAACACTATCAACACAATTACATGGACATGGACTCAGCCATTAACTGGAACAGTCACTAAATATCAAGTGTTTGATTATCTTGGAAACTTGTTAGTTGATAACATACAAACCACTTCTTGGCAGGAGACAAATTTATCAACCAATACTAATTACTTCAGATTCGTTAAGGCCTGCAATCAAACAGTTTGCTCTGACCCTTCCAACACTGCTAATGCCTATACCTCTATCCAGACGGTAGCAGAAGTCCAATGCACCAGCATAACCACAAACTCCATTCAAACCACGGTCTTTTCTGCTGGAGGACTTGGTTTTTCTAATTTAGAATACGGGAGCTCGGGAATCAGGTTCCAGAGAGTTGGTGTTGATATCGGGTATCAACACTCCAACATATACAATTTCACTGACTTATCCCCAAACACGAGCTATACTTTCACGACTGGACCTTCTCGCAACGGAGACAGTGAAAACACCGCAGGTACAGCTACCATTAGCTGTACCACCCAAGCTGTTCTGCCTGTCCCAAACTCCCCAGCCAATCTCCATCATACAGCCAACACATCCAACACAATTGACTGGACTTGGGATGCCTCAACCGGAGCCACTTATTACAATATTTATGTGTGGGATAATTCCTGGAATTGGTACCTTAGAACCAATACCACAGCCACAACCTATCATCAAACCGATAATTATTCAGGTATTCTATCTCCCAACACAATGTATAGATTAGCTGTTATGGCCTGCAACACCAGCGGATGCTCGGGAATGTCTATGGCTGATGCGGCCACTTCCATTGAACCACCAATCGGAATTGACTGTGATAATATCACCTCCGATTCTATGCGAGTTCGCACAAGCCCCATAGAATTCTTTTCAGAACTACCTTCAGGATACTTTTCAAACCTAACCTTAGGAAGCTCGGGTATTATTCTGCGTGAAGCCGGAGGAGCCACTCAAGACAGCCAAAGTTCTATCTGGAACTTATGGGGCTTGATACCCGAAACAACCTATAACTTTTACGCTAAAGCCCGCAATCAAGAAGGGGACATAACTACTGAATTCGGGCCAAAAGTTTGTTCTACTTTACCCCCAGATATTATTTTTAGCTTAAGGACATATGGCCCCAGCGGCTCTATTTTAAAATTGGCTTTAATAAGGTACTGGGAGGCTATATCATTGGGAAGGGGCACTATTAAGACACGCATGGCCAATGGAGCAGATGCGGCTGCTTATCTTGTAGCCACCTCAAGCCCAAACGCCTCGCCTGTTCGGGTGATGACACCCACAGGAATTAAGGCGTGGAGATTGGGGCCGTAAACGGCAAAGTAAAAACTAAAAATGAAAAATGAAAAATTATGGGAATTAGCCGAAAAAATATTCTAATTTTTGTTGCTGTCTTGATTGCGCTGGGAGTTTTGATATTTTTTGTTTTTAACAAAGAAAAACAAAAGCAGGCAGAATTGCCGCCAGTTTTTTCAATTATTGGGGAGATAACCAAGATAACTGAAAATGGCTTTCAGGTCAAAACTCTAAAAACTCAAAATGGCCTTGGCGAGGACAAGGACTTTTTAGTTTTAATGGCAAGCTCTACTATTTTTTCTGGCATTGAAATTCCCCAGACCATAAGTCAAGAAGACGCTACCAAGCCGATTTTAGCTCAAAAAGCCAATCTTTCTGATTTAAAAGTTAAAGATATCGTGGTGGTTGAAAGCAATGATAATCTAAGAGGCGTTAGCCAATTCACAGCCAAAAGTGCGCAAATTTTAGAATATGCAAAATAAAAGATATTTATTTTTATTGCTATTTGTAGGGGTTATTTTATTTGCTGGTTTTTTGCTTTACAAAAATCAAACCAAAATAGTTGAGGCAGGGGCAGGGCAAAATGTTTCTGGGTTTGCCTGGTCAAGTAATTTGGGCTGGATTAGTTTTAATAACACTTCGGGAGGTGGGGGTAATAACTATGGCGTTAATATAGTTGATAACGGCAACACAGGGCTTTTTTCTGGATATGCTTGGAGTAGTAGTGCTGGGTGGATAGACTTTAATCCTCCTGATTTAGCTAATTGTCCAGACGCTCCCTCTCCTTGCCAGCGAGCTACGGTTGATAAAATAACAGGCCAAGTTTCTGGCTGGGCAAAAATTTTAACCACCAACGATTGGGTAAGGTTAAGGAAAACAGGCGCTAATGCTTTCGGAGTTTCTATTAGTAAGGCCACTGGCACAGAAGGAGATTTTCTTGGCTGGGCTTGGGGCGGGGAAACCGCTGGCTGGATGAGTTTTAATTGTAGCCAAGCAGAGACAGGTAGTATCTGCCCATCAGCTAATTACAAAGTAATAACTTCGTTTGATATGAATATAAAACCAACAGTAGCTGTTGGAGCGCCTCCAAACCCGGTTAGCGTTAATTTGTGTTCTAACCCAGCTTATAATTTCTCTTGGGTTTTTAGCGATTTAGATGTTGGCGATACGCAAAGGCAGTATGAGTTACAGGTTGATAGAGAAGGAACTTTTGCCTCGTTTGTGGCTGGTGAAGTCGACATAACAGCTATTACGAGCGCTCAAAGTAAAGAAATTTTAATGGCCAAAACTCCAGGGCTTAATCAGCTTGGCTATAACACTCCTTATTATTGGCGAATTAAGGTGTGGGATAATAAAGATAGACCTAGCAGTGAATCTGCCTGGAGTAATGTGGGTAATTTTACAACTCCAACTCATATTTACCCAACTCCTTATTTTGATTGGAGCCCTAAACCGATAATTAAAGACCAGTTAATTCAATTTTCATCAGATGCAAGTAATTGCTATAGCGACCTAAATGTTGAGGGAAGTTGTGCAGGTAAAACTTTTGTTTGGACAAAACCAGCTACTGCTGAATTTGCCAGTAGCACTACTGCATCTACGCCCAATCCGGTTATAAAATTTAATAACTCGGGCAGTAATCAGCTTGTTTCTTTGCAAATTACAGATAACATTGGCGCTTGCTCCACCTCCACAGGCGTAAGAGTTACGCTACCCTTGCCAAAATGGAAAGAAATTTTACCTGAATAACACTAATCACATGCTAAAAAACTCGTTTTTCTTGCTAAAAACGGGTTTTTTTGTTAGAGTGAATTATATGCTAAATAACTTTAAAATTTATGACATTAATTTACCTGATAGTAGGGGGGTTTATTGTATTAGTTATTGGAAGTTTTTTGGGCTATTACGCCCGACAATCAATAGCTAAAAAGCGAAAAGGAACAATTGAAGCTAAGCTTCAAAAAAAAGTAGAGCAAACAAAGCAAGAAACAGAAGAGTTAGTTTTAAAAGCCAAAGAAAAAGCCAATCAAACAATTCAAGAAGCGCAAAAGGAGGCAGATGAAAGGAGAAAAGAGGTCTTAGCCACTGAAAGATTGATTTTAAAAAGAGAACGAACTCTTGATGAAAAACTTTCTGCTTTTGAAGAAAAGCAAAATGTTTTTTCCGAAAAAGTGCAAAAAGTAAGAGAGCTAAAAGAAAAATTAGTTGTCTTAGAGCAGGAAGCAAATCAAGCGCTAGAAAGAGTTGCTAACCTCTCTCAAAAACAAGCCCAAGAAGAAATAATGAAGATAGCTGAAAAGAGCCACGGGAACGACTTATTGGAAAGAATGAGAAAGTTAAAACAAGAGGGTGATGAAAAGTTTAATAATGTGGCAAAAGAAATGATAGCCACAGCTATCCAGCGAAATAGCCAAAGCCAAGCTCAAGAAATTACAACAACCACTGTGACTTTGCCATCCGACGAAGTTAAAGGAAGAATTATTGGCAAGGAAGGCAGGAATATAAAAGCGTTTGAAAAATTAACTGGAGTCGAGGTGGTTGTTGATGACAGCCCGGAAACAGTTTTGATTTCTGGGTTTAATCCAATTAGAAGGCAAATAGCAAAGGTTGCTTTGGAAAAGCTTATTAAAGATGGCAGAATTCAGCCAGCTAAAATTGAAGAGCAAGTTAAAAAAGCAGAGGAAGAAATAATGTTTCAAGTAAAAGAGGCTGGCGAGAAAGCAGTTTTTGAAACAAGCATCCTAGATTTGCCTCCAAAAATTGTTGAGTTATTGGGCAGATTGCACTTTAGAACAAGTTATGGCCAAAATGTTTTAATGCATTCGCTAGAGGTTTCTTTTTTGTCAGCTATTTTAGCTGAAGAGTTGGGGGTTGATGTTAAAGTGGCCAAAAAAGCCGGACTTTTGCATGATATTGGAAAGTCCTTAGATCATCAAGTGCAGGGTTCTCATGTGGATATTGGCATTAAAGTTTTAGAAAAATTTCATATTGAAAAACCAGTAATTGATGCAATGAAGTCGCACCACGAAGAATACGAAGCAGAAAGCATTGAAGCAGTGTTGGTGCAAGCAGCAGACCAAATTTCAGGGGCAAGGCCCGGAGCCAGAAAAGATACAGTTGAGAATTATTTAAAACGGCTGAAAGAATTAGAAGATTTAGCTTTAGGGTTTACAGGGGTATCAGAGGCCTACGCAATTCAGGCAGGCAGAGAAGTTAGGGTTTTTGTTAAGCCAGAAGAGGTTGGAGATTTGGAAGCGTATAAAATTGCCAGAGATGTGGCTGGTAAAATTCAAGACGAATTAAAATATCCGGGTGAAATTAAAGTAACAGTTATTAGAGAAACCAGAGTAATCGAGTATGCAAGATAAAAAAGCTTGCTTTTTATAGGCAGGACTTGATATAATGCAATAATTGATTATTTATCAAAAGGTCGTAGAAATATTTCTTTAATTTTAAAATATTTATATATGACAAAAACTACAAAAGATGATCTTATTGAGGCAATGGTAAAAGCTACTGAATGCACAAAAAAGAGCGCAGGAGATGGTTTAAATGCTGTTTTAGCTGAAATTGAAAAGTCGTTAAAAGCAGGCAACGATGTTACCTTAACTGGCTTTGGCACATTCACTATTTCAAAGAGAGCCGCTAGAATGGGCAGAAATCCTCAAACAGGCGCTGCTATCAAAATTGCCGCAAAAAAGGTTCCAAGATTTAAAGCAGGCAAAGGCCTAAAAGACGCTGTGAAATAGAGGGTATTAACCCTTATTTTCTGCGCTTGTTCGGCAATGAAAAAAAGTTTTCATCGCTCTCACTTCGCTTGAAAATAGTTTTCGCAACAAAAACAAAAAAGGCGCTTAAGCGCCTTTTTTGTTTTCCACAGGTTGAAGAAAAGCTGACAAATTACTACGAAAAGCTATAATAGAAACATATGGCGTACAGTAGCAATACTACAAATAAAAAGTCGAGCTATATTTTAAAATTAAAAAGTATAATAATTATGAGAAAATTTTTATTTATGTTTCTTTTGGCTGTAGCTATGGTTTTGTTTGCTGGCGCATCGGTTGCCCTAGCAAAAGGTAAGCCCGCTCCTCCTATTGATGGAGGCATTAAGCCACCTCCAGCTCAGCCATTCGCGCGAGCGCCAATAGCTCAACCATTTGCTTAGTTTGGCTTTTCCTGCCCATATTTATTGGGCAGGAAGGGCGAGATTAAAAAACAGTAGTTTGAATATTACGTCATGGTTAAGATAATTAAAATAAGAAAAGGCTTATTAATTTTTTTCCTGGTTTTTACCTGGCTTTACTCTGTTTGGTTTCAGGCTTGGCAAAATTTGCCATTTCCGCCGAAGATCCAAGAAGCCAAAGCAGCGGCCCCAACATATTTTGGCAGTTCAAGCAATCCAGCTGATAATGGAACAGGAGCAGACTTTGCAACTTACGCAATAACTCCTCCAACAGATATGTTGTCTGGTGACCTGGTTGTGATGATTGGGGTAGAGCAAGTTAGTGTTAATCCAGGAATCGCACTTGGCGCAACAGGTGGGCAGAGTTGGAGTGACCAGGTTTTAACCTCTGTTAATGATATGACTATTGCTCTATATTGGGCTCAATATAATGGGACATGGGCTACCGACCCATCGTTATCCTTTGGTTCTCAATCAGGTACGCAACCAGTTGTAGCTATAATGCATGCTTTTCGGCCTGCTTCAGTGGGGAGTGGGGGGTGGGTTTTAGACACGGCTTTTGCTGGCGGAGCAGAGGCGTCTGCCTCCCCCACAGTTGTTTCTGGTATTACGCCAGTAAAAAGAGACACTGTTTCTTTAGCTGGTTGGGCCATACCCAATGCCAGCACTTGGAGCGCTTTGTCAGGCGCTGGCTGGGCCACTACTGGGCTTGCCCAGTATAGAAACACATCAGGCTCGGACCAATCAGCAACTTTTGCCCACCAATTGCAAGGCGCTCCCGCAGCAACCGGAAATGTGTCAAAAGTTCCCTCAACCGCGGCCGCTGGGGTTTCGTTTATTCAAGCATGGTCGTTTCAATTTGCTTCCACTGTAGCTTTAAATAGTCCAGAGGATGCAACCACAACCGCAGATACCACACCTGATTTAGTGTTTACCGGCACAGACCTTAATTCAGACACGATTGAATATAATGTGCAAATAGCAACTTCTTCCACTTCTTTTGGTGGGATCGATACTTTTTACTTTGATGGCTCTGATGTTGTTGCCACAGATGGCGGGACTGATTGGTTTACTGTCACCAATGCTGATGATGGCAGTATTTCCACTAGCGCCTCAACGAGCAAAGGTTCGCTTGGTTCAACATCTGCACTCACCATTCAAGGAACAAATGTGGCTGGAAGTGGAAGTATAACCCAAGTTAGGGCAAGAGTTTATGGTAATGGTAGCACTGATGATCCAACAAATAACACTTTAGTAACTGAAATTTATGATGATACGCAAGCTAATTTACTTGGAACAATTACGAATACAAATTTTTCAGCAGATTGGAGTTCTTATGTAACTTTATCTGCTCCGCCAGGGGGTTGGGATTTTACAAAGGTTCAAGCGTTAGAGTCTTTGAGCTATGGTACGGATGGTGGTTCGGGCGATGTAAGAGTAAATTTATTCAGAGTAGAAATTGAGGTTACATCAACAGGAAGTCCTCTCGTTTCTGCGTCATCCACTCAACATACTGGGTTTTCAGGCGGGGCGTCGCATCCTTATGCTTCTGGGGCTCAAGTAACTTATACAGTGCAAGATGCTTTAGCTGACGATACTTATTATTGGAGAGTGGCTGCCATAGACCCCAGCGGAACAAATACTTACGGGGCGTGGAGCGAAACAAGAAGTTTTACGATTAGCGCAGTTACTGCTTCAGTAAGCATCACCTCTGATGGTTGGGTGGAGTATGGCGTGGTTCCATTAAGCGCTAGCAAAGATACCACCCAATTAACTGACACTCAAACTGTTCAGAATAATGGCAGTGTGACAGAAAGATTTAATATTAAAACCAGCAATGCCACATCAAGCGGTAGCACATGGACATTGGGCTCAGCCACAGGCACTATTAATGTTTTTACGCACGAATTTGCCACAAGCAGTGGTTGGGTTAAGTTTGCTGCAACCGATACCTACCAAACCCTTGTTGAAGGAGTTGGCCAGGACAGCTCTAAAAATTTTGATTTAAGAGTTGGCGTTCCTTCTTCTGTTTCTGATTATGAGCAGAAAACTATTTACATTACTATCCAGGCAATACAGCAATAATATCAGTGGATAACTTACTTTGTTTTTAACTTTTATTTGTTTTATAATAAAGTATCAAATAGTTTTGTGGATTCAGCCCTGAAACCGAACACTTGGGATTAAATTATTGTTTGGTTTGA
>JAUSHZ010000019.1 GCA_030648255.1 bacterium | reverse complement strand
GACTGTTGCCAATTCATAATAAATTGTATCGGAGAAAGTTTGTTTTGGAAAGCGTGATGAACCCTTAAAGTGTTGTAGAAAATTAAGTAATCAATCAACTCTTGATTAAACTCGTCAGGATTAAGTAGTAGATATTCCTTGAAATCAATAAATTCCTCTTGGATAGAACGATTAAATCTTTCGATATGAGCATTCATTTTTGGAGTTCTGGGATAAGTGTGGTAATGGGTTAAGTGCAGTTCTTTTAATTTTTCTGAGAAATGTTTTTTAAACTCAGAGCCATTATCAGTTAGAACATAAAGAAAATTAACTGAGTAAGGAAATACTTTCAAACAGAGTTCAAAGAATTCCTCGGCTGCCTTGGAGGCATGGGACTTGGTTGCCCAAGCAAAACCAAACCTTGAATGAATATCCTCGAAAGTAATAACATATCTACGACAGCCGTTAACGAATCTTTCCACAGTGTCCAGAGCAACCAGATGGCCTGGGTATTGAGGAGCAATGTCTTTGGGCTTCCTTAATACCTTTTGCCTTTTAATTGGCTTAATTTTGCCGAAGTGGGATATTCTCTGGGGAAACACTCTTAATCCACCCATATCCTTAATTAAATTAGCTATGGTTCTGGATTCAGGACACTGAAGATTCTTTTGCTCACAGAATGATTTAAGTAAGGGATAAATCTTTTCCGGGCCAAGGTTGGGATGGACTTCCCTTCCCCTAATCCGTCTAATTTCCTGCTGGATTTCCCAAGGCCAAATTCGTTTCCTTTTTGTTCTCGGAGATCTGCTTTTTTCATTTAGCGCTTCCCAGACAGAACCATTATCTTTGAATTGCTTTTTCCAAAGAAATAGGGTTGACCTTTTAATTGAATAAGCATCAATGGTGGCTAAAAGGCCGTGTTTTTCCCAGAACACTAATACCTTGGCTTTGTATTTGGCTTTTTCGGTAAGCATATATGCCCACCTTACCGCGTCTTCATAGAGGTGAAAAGAGCCACGAACACCGTAGAAAAGTCGTTTAATTTGCATTTACATTTGGTCTCAAGGAGTCCAATATGTTTCGTGCATTATGCAGAAAAACAGTAACATAATGCTAATCAACGAATGAAAAACTAATGCAACGAATAAATTAGTAGCATTAGTGTGCGTATTTGTAGATTAGAATTATATTTTTATGAAAATCTTAGCTATAGACACTTCCTGCGATGATACTTCTGTTGCGGTTGTAGAAAAGAAAAACAATCAAATTAGAACAATAAGCAATATTGTTTCTTCGCAGATAAAAATCCATGCCCCATATGGGGGGGTTTATCCTATGCTAGCTAAGCGAGAGCACCAACGAAACCTTGTTCCTGTTTGTAAAAAAGCATTACAAAACGCTAAGCTTTTAAATTTAAAATTAAAAACGAAAAATGAAAAACCACAAGTAAAAATTAAAAAATTAAGAATTATATTAAAACGAGATGAGCTACTGCTAAAAAATACTGAAAAATTTCTTTTAAAACACGAAAAGCCAAAAGTAGGCGCTATTGCCATCACAAACGGGCCTGGGCTTGAGCCCTGCTTATGGCAAGGGGTTAATTTTGCCAAAGCCTTGGCTTTTTGGTGGGATTTACCGATTATTCCTGTTAACCACATAAAAGCACATCTCTCCGCTAATTGGCTATCGCCAATTAGCGGAAACCATAAATCCGAAATCCTAAACACTAAACGGGCTCAATTTCCGGCGGTTGGGCTGGTGGCAAGTGGAGGGCATACTGAATTAATTTATATGCCTAAAACTGGCCAGTATAAGCTAATTGGCTCCACTAGAGATGACGCGGCCGGAGAATGCTTTGACAAAACCGCCCGAATTTTGGGCCTTCCCTATCCCGGTGGCCCTGCCATTGCCGCTTTAGCGGCGAAAAAAGAATCAGGAATTAAGAATCAGGAATTACTTAATTCCAAAGGAATTACAGAGAGCGAAGCGAACGGTTCTTGGCGAATTGAGCTCCCAAGACCTATGCTTCACAGCAAAGATTTTGATTTTAGTTTTTCTGGCTTAAAAACCGCTGTTCTCTATAATTTTAAAGGAAATAATAAAACTGCTTGGGCAAAAGAAATTCAGCAAGCCATTATTGATGTTTTAATTCACAAAACCCTAAAAGCCGCGGAAAAATTCAACGCCAAATCAATAATAGCTGGTGGAGGTGTTATGGCAAATAAAGAATTGCGGAAGCAATTCAAAAATAAAATAAAAAGTACTAAATTACGTTCTACATTCCACGTTCCACGCTATAGGTTGTGCCTAGACAACGCAGCAATGGTGGGAGCTTGCGCTTTGTTAGACAAACCAAAAGCTATTGCATGGCCCGCCAGCAACGCTTCTGGCCAGCCCGCAGTAGATACAGCGTTTCTGGCGGGCGTAGCCAATGCGGGTTGGCAGAAAATAAAAGTAAATGGTAATCTAAAGATATGATAGCAAAAGAGCTTATTATTTTATCTGCTGGGCTTTTGCCAAGTTTTGTTTGGCTTTTATTTTATTTGCGAAAAGACAGCCATCCAGAATCAAATTATTTGGTTTTAAAAGTATTTGTTTTCGGTATTCTTTCAGGTGTTTTTGCCATATTTTTAGAAAAAGGATTCCAAAAAGGAATGGGTTTCTTAGGAGCGAGTAATTTGCTATTTATAATTTTTTTAGCCAGTGGAGTTATTGAAGAAGCAGTAAAATTTTTAGCTGTTAAGATTGGATTGTGGAAAACTTCCGAGCCCGACGAACCAATTGACTGGGTTTTATTTATGATAATTTCTGCTTTAGGATTTGCCGCTTTAGAAAATATTTTAGTTTTAGCTATGCAGGAAGTTATAACATCAACACAAGCCTTAGAAGTAATGTCTTGGAGGTTTATATCAGCCACATTTTTACACGCTTTGTGCTCTGGAGCCATTGGTTATTTTTGGGTTTTATCGCGCTGTAAGAACAAAAAGGCTTATTTGTGGATTGGTTTTTTTGGAGTTGCTGGTTTGCATGGTTTTTACAACTGGTCTATAATGGAGGTAGAAGGAATAAACAAATTTCTATTGCCATTTATTTTAATAATGGCATTGAGTTTATTTATTTCTTTTGGAATAAAACACTTAAAGAGGCTAAAAAGCGTTTGCGCAATAAATCAAAAAAGATAAACTTATGTCTCCATTATTTAAAAGATTCAAAAATAATATCGGGTTAGATGAAGAGGAAAAAAACGAAAAAGAAGCTGACGAAATAGAAGAGGATGAAGATGACGAGGACGATGACGAAGAAGAAAACGAGGAAGAAAAAACAGAGAAAAAAAGTAAAAAACAAAAAAAGGAGGATAGGGGCAAGCAAAAAAAAGAAATTAAAAAAGAACACTGGCCAGAAAGTAGGGGCCAGTTAGCGGCTGATATTTATGAAACAGAAACTGATTTTTGCATTCAAACCCCTATTGCTGGAGTGGCTCAGGAAGATATAGAAATTTTTGTGGAAAGCAATATGTTGATTATAAGAGGCGAGAGAGCTGAAATGGATATAACACAAAATAAGAAATACTTTCACAAAGAGTGTTATTGGGGATCATTCTCAAGACAAACAATGTTGCCCGACGACGTTAACACGCAAAAAATAACCGCCTCATTCAAAAAAGGAATTTTAACCGTAAGAATCCCCAAGAAAAAAGAGGAAAAACGAAAAATAAATATTGAGATGAACTAATCGGAGGAATTAGGAGGCAGGAATTAGGAATTAAGAAACCCCCGCCCGCGCTTAGCGCAGGCGGGGGTTTAGTTTGCGCCCATTACATTTTCTCCGTCTTTCTTTTTATATCACCAACCACCTAATTTAATTTACTTCATTTTACCAGCGGTCGCTGTTATATTGAAGTAAAATTTAGACATCAAAAACTTTTAAAATTTTCTCTTGTTTATCAATTTCTCCCGCTGTGATAATAAAAACATATTCATCAAGCTCTTGATGGCTTATTTCCTTGTAAAAACTTTGTGGCAATGGATATTTGCCAACATAAACGCTTTCTTGAACTTTTCGAAACTCCATTAAATTAAGCTCTTTTCTTAACCACTCTCGCCATCTTTTTTTAGCTTCTGGTATATCAAAAAATACCAATCGCAATTTTCCATCCCATGGTTTTTCAAAAATTAACATCCTATTATCAATTTCCATCAAAATTCTTCTACCTTCTGGAGTAAGAACAAAAACTTTTTGTTTTGGGTCTTTTGTAATTAGCCCTTGTTTTTGCAAGCGGTACAAATTAGTTTGCAAAGTTTTTTTATTTATATCTTTTTTACGATATTTGCCAACGCCAAAAAACTTTTTATACGGGCCAAACCCATAATAATCTGGCATACCCTCCAAAAAGCTCACGCCACCATCTTTTAAAGCTAATAAAATTCCACCAGCAATGCCTAATCCCTTGCTAAAATATTTTTCATAATTTTGTTTTTCTGATGAAGTTAAAATAATTCTTTTTGGCATACTTTTTTTTACTTCAGGATAACAGCGACCGCTGGTAAGGTGAAGTAAATTTATTGTACTACTACTTAATTACTTTTGTCTATTTTTTAACTACTCTTATTTAATTATTTTATTATCTATCTACTATTTACTTTTTATTGTGCCGAGGGCGGGAGTCGAACCCGCACGCCATTACTGGCACTAGGTCCTAAACCTAGCATGACTGCCAATTCCATCACCTCGGCATTTATAGCCTCATAATAAGCCAAAAATTCCATTAAATCAACCGAAACCCCCTCTCCGCCTAAGGCGGAGAGGGGGTTTCTTTCAGTAATTTTCAGTAATTCTTTTAATCTTGTTAAACGCCAAGAATAAATCCAACCAATGACGGGATAAACTTTGCCAATAAAGCGATGGCCAAACCAATTACAGCAAAAGTTAAAATGCTCTTGGCTGTTGTGGCTTTGGCTGGGTCTCCAGCGGCCGTGATATACACAAATCCACCGTAGATAATCATCAACACAGCTAAAATCGTCAACAAGAAAAACACCCAATTAGTAACAGAATAAACAACATTTAACATTCCTATAATTCCAATCTGGCTGGATTGGTCGTTTGGCAAACTACAATCACTGCTATTTGTTCGCCCGGCGCTCATGGAACAATTTGCGAAGGCAGAGGTCTCTCCTGGGCAAATTACCGTGCTATCTGCAGAAACAGTAATGCCAGAATGAAATGTTATAGCATTCTTTGTATTTCCTACAGGAAGTTTAACAGTAAAAGTACTGTTTACCTTAACGCAATTAGGAGGACCTGATAGAAGAGGGTTAGTAGGAGGAACATCGCACACATAACTTCCTGCCCTTAAAAAACAAGAGTTCGGAGAAGCACAATACGAAGAGCAGTAGCTACAGGAATAAATAGGAACTGCTCCACCAGTATTGACACAATGTTGAACCGGAGGACCTAAGGGGCAATCAGGTCCAGTACCACAATCGGCAAAAACAGAAGGAGCAATAATTATTGACAAAAAAACTATTGCTAAAATTGATAATATTTTTTTCATCATATATTTTTATACTCCTAAAATAAACCTCACTAATGACGGGATAAACTTTGCCAACAAGGCGATTGCCAAACCAATTATAGCAAAAGTCAGAATACCCTTGGCGCTTGTTGCTTTAGCTGGATCTCCTGCCGCAGTGATATACACAAATCCCCCATAAATAATCATCAAGACAGCCAATATGGTAAGTAGATAAAATATCCAGTTAGTCACTGTATAAACAGTGTTTAACAAACAAACCATTCCCCAGCTCTCCACTCCAACTACGCTTGCTACCTGTGTTCCGCCTGTAGCTAATAAGCAAGTAGGGGCAGCGGCTCCAGAAGCTACTGTTGGCCCAACAAATATTGGAGTTGCCGCTGTTCCATTAATGGGTGTGCTGCCAACTCCCTCAATCTTGTTTGTTACTTTGCAACATTCGTTTAAATCTGATTGAGCCAAAGCCACCCCAGACAACCCAATTAAGAAGCTAAAGATAACAACGAACATCAGTATTTTTTTCATTTTTTTAGTGAAAAATTAAACGACCTTTCGACTATTTATTTAGAATTAACAACTAATTGCTAAACACCTAAGATAAACCTTACTAAGCTTGGGATAAGCTTTGCCAACAAAGCAATGGCTAAGCCAATTATAGCAAAAGTAAGAATGCTCTTGGCTGTTGTGGCTTTGGCTGGGTCTCCAGCGGCCGTGATATACACAAACCCGCCATAGATAATCATTAGGACGGCTATAAGGGTTATAATGTAAAATATCCAGTTCGTCACAGTATAAATTGTATTTAACAAACAGCATGTCCCACCATTTGCGTCGCTAGCATAAGAGGGTTGCCCAGGGTCTGGACAATCTGCAATATCATTAGCCATTACACATTTTTCTGGAATAGTTCCCGATGGTGGTATCTGTGCCAACGAGACAGCGGGGAGAATTAAAACAGCTAACAATGAAACGGTTGCGAAAATTGATAATATTTTTTTCATATTAAAGAAATTAAAAACTAAAATTAAGTAAACGACCTTTTGTTAAAAATCTAAATTCTTTCTATGCCATATTATAACAAAAAAACCTGCCAATAGCAAGGCAAGCCCCAAAACTGTGGATAAAGCTCCTTTATTTTTTCTTTTTAACAACAATGTCTTTTTCTACTGTTTTTACGAAATCAATAATAATAGGGTCATCAAAAATCTCTTTTGCCCATCTCAACCATAAATCTCTTTGGATTTTGCCATATTTTTGCCAATACTCTATGCCTTGTAAAAAATTCTCTGCTTTATCAACTTGTTTAGTAAAGCGACCTTCTTTAGTATGGCCTTTTTCAAAATCCTGCCAAAGGCCTACAACTTCATTTTTAAAGCTAATGTCAGTTTTACCTAAAAGCTTTAATAATGATTTTTCCTCTCTTTTATGTTTTAAATCTGCTCTTTTCTTTTTTTGCGCCAAAGAAAGTTTTGGCCATTTTTTTAAAATTTCCTCAGTTTTTTGCTGGTCGGTTAAAGAATCGAAATTTGCTGGCAATAACGGGTCATAAGGGGTTTCATCAGTGGTGAAAACCTCGCAAATGTCATGAATTAAAGCCATTTTAACAACCTTGTCCATATTTAATTTTTTCTTCTTCCCTAAAACCCAAGCTATTAAAGCCACTCTGAAAATATGGCTAGCAGTTGTTTCGCAGTTTGGCACTTTATTGGCAAGCCAACCTCGCCTTTTTCTATCTTTTAGCTTACCAACATTTATTAAAAATTCCAAGGTTTTATCCATAGGCCTAATAACTAATTTTTTTGATTTTGTAATTTGTTTTTAAAGGCGAATTTAGCTGAACAATACTGCCAATTTTTTTACCAAAAAGCGCTTTGCCAACCGGAGACTCGTTGGAAATTTTTCCTTCAATTGGGTTTGCCTCTAAGGTACCCACCAGAATAAACTCATCGTCCTCTCCGTCAACCTCAACCACAACCTTAGCGCCCAGTTGCACAGAGTCCTTGTTTCCTGCTGGTGGTTCTTGAATTAGCTCTACATTATTTAGGATATATTCCAAGTCAGCAACTTTAGCATCTAAAAGCTCTATGTCTTCCTTGAAAGACACAAACTCGGTGTCTAATTCTTCGGAATGAAAAGCAACTGGGGTTTCGTTGTGAACTTTCTCCTGCTTTAAAAGTAAAGTATTCTTATATTCTTGTTTTATCTTTTCAAGACCTTGTTTAGTTAAATAAAATTTATCTTCCATTTTTTTTATTATCTTATATTACCCTTTTAAAAATGAGTGTCAACCCCGTTAGAGATTCTCCAAAAAATTGTCCGTACACTAAAAATCTTGCAGATTTTAATTAATCTCTAACGGGGTCAAATAGTTTTGGCTGTCCTATTTTTTTGTTTTTAGTTTGTTCGCCTAAAACTTTTATTTTCCCAAAAACTCCGTCATAACCGGGTATGGCCTGTACCTTTCCCTGCCTCATCAGATCAATAGCTTTGGCAATGTCAGGCAATGTTTTTTCTCTTAATTTTTCTATTGGCATTTCCAATAAAATATCAAGCTCACTCCCGCAGTTTTTAATTAGTTTTTGATATTCAATATCAACTTTTTTACTATTAGATCCAACTCCTAGTGCCTCGCCAATTAACTCTCTTAAAGGCACCGAGCTTTTATACGGAATAGCGTTTTCTGGCTTAAACCCAAATGGTCTATCAGCTAATTCTGCCACCCTATTGGAAACACCCACCACTAATGGTTTTTTACAAACCGGGCAGATAGCGTTATGCTTTTTTGTTTGTTCTGGGCTAAAACAAATGTTGCAAACACGGTGGCCATCATAATGGTATTTTCCTTCTTCTGGAAAAAATTCAATAGTAAATAAAAATTTAGTTTTGTCTTTTTTTTGCAATACCTCTTTAATAGCAAAATAACTTAAATCAGTGTCAAAAACATTAGCTTCTCGGCCAATTTTTTCTGGGCTATGACAATCGCTGTTAGATACCAAAGAAAACCTGTTCAAAGCTGATAATTGCCAATTCATTTTTGGGTCGCTACTTAAGCCAGTTTCCAAAGCAAAAATTTGTGGGGTTATTTCTTCAAAACAATCTTCAATTTTATCAAACCCAGATTTTGAACCAAACAAAGAAAACCAGGGAGTCCAAATATGCGCCGGGATAATTATGCAATCAGGCGAGGCATTAAAAATAATTTTGGCCAGTTCTTTAGCGTCTAACCCTAAAATGGGTCTGCCATCAGATTTTAAATTGCCAATAGTATTTAATTTAGTATTAATTTTTTCTACTGCCTCAAAGCTGGGAGCTAATGTTAAAATATGAATTTTCCTAACCCTGTCATTTTTCTTATAAATACAGCTTATTTCGCTGGACAGGACAAATCTAGTACCATTATCGCCTGTTCTTAATTTAAAAAGCCCTGGCTCAGCTGGTTCAAGCTTTTGTTTTAATTCAGCAAACCATATTGGATGCGTGAAATCCCCTGTACTCAAAACCTTAATGCCTTTTATTTTAGCTGATTCTGAAAGATGCTCCAAATCGGTTTTGGGTGAAGTGGCTCTAGAGTATTTTGAGTGAATGTGTAGATCAGCAATAAACTTCATGGATAATGCTAATCAACTAATTACCGCACTAATGCCACTAATTTATTTGTAGCATTCGTTTAGCCATTCGTAGATTAGAATTAACTTAGTTCTACTATGTAGTCAATGGCTTTTAATTGTTCTGCTAAAGAATTTTCAACTTCAATGGCGCAAAAATTAGAAAAAAATTCTTTTGGATAATTTTTTAAATAATCAAATTCGCTTAAATCCTTGAAAATGTGCTTGTCAAAAGATATGTAAGCGCCATCTTCTGTGGCTTGTTTCGTTTTGCTAATAGCAGCAATATGATTACAGCCTATTTCATATAACAGTAATAAATTTTCTTGCGCTTTAAATCTGTCAGTAAATAACAAGCGAGCATTTTCTAAATGGGAAAAATCTAAGCAAATTCCACTGAACTTTTCTATGTCTTGGACCTGAAGGTCATAGCCAGCATTCTCCATGAAAATCATTTGCTTATATTTTGACAAGTCGTACTTTAGTGGCCATTGCCTTTCGGTGTGGATATTAAAAACTTTGGCTTTAAATCTTTCCACTAAATAATTTAACTCTTCAAGGGACATGTCGCTTCGCAGATGGACAAACGGTATCTCTTCTATTTGTGTTTTCTCCAATAAGCCATACATCTCCTGCCTCTGCTCTTTATCTAAGCAGGTAGGAAAAATCGCCACTTTTTTCAAATCCAACTCGTCTATTTCTTTTATTTTATCTTTCCAACTATTGCCATCAACCTTAAATTTAGCGCTTAAAGTAGTTATAGCTGGCAAGAAGCGATCTTTTTCAATTTTTAATTTTTGATTGTGGTTTTTCATTTTTCATTTTCAGTTTTTAATTTCTATTGCGCCCTGTCTCCTTATTTCAAAACCATTTTCATTTAGTTTAATTATGGTTGAGGGCTGGCCTTTTAACTCGCCTCCGTCAACATAAAAATCAACAGAATTGTTAAAATATATTCGAGCTTGCTCAATATTTTCAGCTGAAGCTAATCCTTCGGGGTTAGCGCTTGGCGCCACTAATGGCCCTACCCCCCTTAAAACATTATATAGCCATTTCTCCTTAGGACATCTGAATGCCAAAGTATTGTTAAGCGGTTGCAGGTAGGACATTTCTTTTGGTAAGCTGGGACAGTCCAAAATAACACTAACTTGTCCTGGCCAATATCTTTTTAAAATTGCTTTTTCTTTTTTCCCAACCTCAGCGCCAAATAATTTTAAATCTTTTATTTTAAAAATTAAAATAATAAATGGCTTAGCTTCACCTCTTTTTTTAATCTCGTAAATTCTCTCAACCGCTTTTTTGTTTAGGGCCGAGCCAACCAAACCATATAAAGTGTCTGTGGGTAAAATCCCCACCCCACCACTCTTTAAAATTTTAACAATATTCTTATCAATTTTCATAAAAATAACCCAGCCAAGCCCGTTTCTTCTTCAATCCTTCGACTTATTACTATCTCTGTTTTTAATATAACTATTTCTAAAGTTATGCTCACAATACCATCAATAAAATGCCCGCCAAGGGTATTTTTTTCTGATCCACTCAAGGTTGCGTGCAAATGAAAATCATACCTGCTTTTATCGTTTAAAGAAGCTAGCCCGTTCAGATTAAGCATTTCAAAAGGATTCTCAAATTTTTGATTCATGTAATTACCCCTTTCCTTGAAAAATCCCAGCTCAAAGCTGGCTAGCTGGCCAATGCCTGAAATAAAAATTCCTGTTTTGATACTATGCTTCAGGCAAATTTCTTCTAATTGTTCAAAAACGTTCTCGCCAGGGAAAAGCCGAGCAATTATTAAATTATCTTTTTCTTGACTTTGCATTTTAATGCTTTACTTTAACAAAAAATAAGGCACAATAAAAGACGGTATTAAATATCGTCTTTTATTTACCTGCGGGTAACATCATTAGGTAGCATTTTGCACTGCCACCTTAAATTCTTTTCTCCCCCATACTAACATCGACACTAAAAGGACTACTATAAACAAGACTACTGAGAAAAGAAAAAAAATGGGGTTTCTAATAATCCCCAAAACAACTCCAGTTAAAAATAAAGAATTCAGCAGAAAAATCACTGCTCCTGCCATTCTTCATCCTCCTATCTATTGGTGACCCTACCGACCAAATTATAAATTATTAACTACGCCAGTATCTATTCTACTCAAAAAAACCAATTTTTCAAGGCTTTTAAACCTCAAAAAGAACTCTTGCTTCTGTTGCTACTTTATTTAAAAGCTCCTGACTTATACCCTCCTCTTGACTTAATCTTTGCAAATCAATTTTCAAAATATCTCCAGCCAAAATAATATTGCGGTTATTAAAAACACTGGTCCATTGTTTTTGAAAAGACGGCAAAATGGTTATAGGATAAAGCTTATTTTTATCAATAAAAACCTCCAAGCCATTGTTAACAGGATATTTCCAACCCCAAAGCTCCACCCCAGAACACTCTGAATATTTAATGGCTCTTGTGGAAAAGCGGGTATTAGTAACCAGCAAACCAGAAACTTTTTTACCTTGCCCCGTTAGAAGCCCCGCTTCTAACGGGGCTTGCCCTGTTTTAGATAAAGCAAAATTTCCCTGCAAAATATCTTCAAACCGAGCATGGTTTGCTAAAGCCACTTCTTGGTCTACAGCCATTCCAGCTTGGCTGTGATATTTGCATTCGCCAATTTTAAAAATATCTGCCTGTTCTGCGGTAAAATCAATTTCATATTGAGAAAGGCATTTGCCAGAAATAAACTGGTTTAACTTAACTTTATACCCAACCATTCTTAAAAGAGCAGCCACATATTTTTCAAAACCAAATCCATCTGGACCCAAGCTCCGCATTGCTTGTTTTAAATTAAACTTCAGCCCAAAAACCGGCTGGGCTTGGTTTAGCAGGCTTTTGACCTCTTTAAATATTTCAAAAGTGGGAATGCCATTGTATATTTTTCGCTCCACCTCTTTAGCAATTTCGCGGGAAAGCTTTAAAGAAGCGCCTACCCTTCTAGCGCTTCTTTCTACTTTCTGCAAAGAAAATGGTTCTTGTTCACCCCGAGAATTAATTATATACATCTTAGAAGTCGTTAATAAATGAAATGAATTTATGAATTCTTACCCGCCTGCAACGCTGTAGCACTGCGGGCAGGGATCCTGTTAAACGCTCTCTCTAAAAGCGTTTAATCGGGATATTCCTTAAAACTATATCCCAAGACCGGGAAAATTTTGCATTTTTTTGGCTAGGATAATTTGGATTTCTTTAATAGCTTCGTTGTGGCAATCTTTTATTAGAAACTCTTGTTTTTCAATCGGCAAACTTGTATTTAAAACAACTTTCTCAATTTCCATTTTACCGTTTAAAACTACTTTTATCCCATCCTTTTCCGCTTCTGCAGTTTCTTTTTCCAGGCTTTTTTGGATTTCTCTAATTTGGCTTAATTGTTTTAATTTATCAAACATGTTAGTAATTCTTAATTGAACGACGAGCGATTAGCGAGTTGTGAAATTTAGAAGTACTTACACCCCGTTAAGTGCGAGCGATGAGCGAGCTACTTAACTGGGGTTTGTTTGTATTTCTATCCATACCCCAGTGAAGTAGAATTTGATTACAAATTCACTTCACGGGGTAAATTCCACTAACCATTCAAACTTCGCCTAACGGCTCGTTTTTATGGAGTGTCATTTATCTTTATCATCTCCACTTCAAAAACTAAAGTGGCGTTTGGCGGAATAACTCCGCCAGCCCCAGTAGTACCATAAGCCAAGTCTGAAGGAATAGTTAACTTTCTTTTTTCGCCAACCTTCATACCTAAAACCCCTTGGTCCCAGCCCTTTATAACTTGACCAGCCCCCAAAGTAAAAGAAAATGGCTGGCCACGGCCAATGCTTGAATCAAAAACTTGGCCATTAGTTAAATATCCAGTGTAATGAACAGAAACAATATCGCCATTCTTAGCTTCTGGACCTGTTCCTTGTTGTAAAACTTCGATCTTTAACTCATCGCTTGTTGTTGATTGATTTTCCATATTATTGTTTGGATTTTTATTTATACTCTCGCTTATTGTTGCCAATAGCTCCTTGTCGGCTAAATTTTTTGTAGCAGTAATGTTTTTTTGCCAAAACAAAAAACCAACCACCACTAACACTAAGATTCCGCCCAATAGGGGATAATATTTTGTATTCATGTTAGTAATCGTTAATGAATGAGTGGCGATTAGCCACGAGTGAATTTACGAGGACTTACACCCCGTGAAGTAAGATTTGAGGCGACTTTTTAAAAATCTATTACCATAAGATGTTTTTAAATACTTCTCTCTACGCATTGCATCTTTACGGTCAAGGCAAGCTTCAGAGTAAATTAGTTGAAATGGTCGTCTATTTTTGGTTGAAGATACACGCCCTTTCTGATGCTCCTCAAATCTTAATTTTAAATTTTCAGTATATCCAACATAACATCTTTTGTCTTTTTCGGAAAGTAGCACATAAATATAGTAAAACATGTTCTTTACTAAAAATTTAAAATTACTTCACAGGGTAAATTCCGCTTGCCAATCACGCTTCGCCTGCTGGCTTGCGTTCTTGGAGCGTCATTTATAAAGAAACTGGACCACACACCCAAATACCAATAAACCAGCCATTAAAAAAATAATTGCCTTGGGCAAATTAATAGAATACTCGGGCTTTCTTTCACCCATCTTTTTGGCTTTTTGCCAAATTAAAATAATTGCTCCACCCTCTGCCAAGCCAATAAATGCCCCTAAAAAAGAAACCAAAGCAATAAACTGGTTAAGCCCCAAAATAAATAAAGCCAAAGGGCTAAAAGAGGCCAGGAAAAAAGAAGGCACTCTGGCAATTTTATAATCAAACATAAAAGTATGCTTTAGATAGTTAACTAAAGTTAGATAAGATGTAGCCACTGCCAGAAACCCAAAAATACCCATTGCAACGATAATTTTATAACCCAAAATGTCCCCCAAGGCCTGAAATGGTTCTGGCGTGGTTGCTTTGCCAGTTACCCCAGAAACCGCTAAGCCAAAAATAATATAAAAAACAACGCAAACAGACAAAGAGATTAAAAGAACTTTTTTTAACTGTCGCTTGTCGCTAAGCAAATATCGAGCTTCAGACACTGCCGACCACCCCACCAAGCTAAACAAAATAACCCCAAAAGGTAAAAATACTTTTGAGGAGTTAAACAACGAAAAATTATCTAAAGAAATTTTAGGCACGCAAAAAATCACGGCTAAAATAGCGCTTAAAAATAAAATAGCTGAAAGCAAAAGCTCTGTCCAAGCTACCAAGCGAGTACCGCAAAACACCATAAAACTAAGCAAAAGCCAAGCGATTAAGCTCCATTGAAAATTAGAAAGCAGACCGTGAAATATCAAATTCAAAAATTCTCCAGATAAAATTATATAAACAAGCAAAGAGCCGATTGTGCCAATAAAAAAAGCTATCCCCACCAAAATTTTGAGTTTTTTACCTAAATATTTATCAGTAAGCCCGATTAAGCGGGCTTCTCCATTAGTGCGAGAAATGGCCTCGCCAAAAAATAAATGCAAAAGAATTGCTAATACTCCCAACACTAAAAAATAAACAAGGCAGGTAATTGCCCCGCTTTGCGAAAATACATAAGGGATAGCAAAAACGCCTGCCCCAATAATTGTGCCAATCATCGTGGCAATTGCTAAAATGTTTTGGCTGATTTTCATTTATTTTTTCGAGTGAAATGCTTCCTCGTATTTGTTTTAAGTTATTATCTATTCTGTCCTGCTTCCGCCAATATAATTCTTTCTAGAGTCTCTAAATTTTCACAACTTATCTCGGACTCACTTCTTGTAGAATTACCAGTGAATGTTTTTATCTCTTTATTACCAAATGGTTCCACCATACAGATCCTCTGATGAAGCTCCTTTTCACATTCAGGAGATGGGATTAACGGGTCAAAATCAAAAGCATAAAACTGCTGTTTTGAAGGAGAGTAAGCTATATTATCCAGTGTTTGAAAATCAATAATAAGGCCAAAATCCCTGAACATGTTTTTTAATCCAGCAACAAAAGAAACAAAACGAGTCCTGGTCTCATCGTCAACAACAACATCTAACTGGTCGAGGTGTAAAAACAAACAATCTTCGGGTAGTTTTTCTTGGATGAAAAAAATAGCGGGCAATCCACTTTTATTATCTTTAACAACGTAATGGCCGTCCATAACGTTATCTGGAAAATAATGTCTACAAAGCAAACGGTTATTATCTAGCTTATCTCTTAACGCCAAGACCTGCTCTAAGGTTTCCTTTTTTTGTTCAGCCGTTTCTTGCTTTTCCAAACGAGCAATCTTTTCAAACACTTTTGGCTTTAGTAAAGAACGAGATTCTTTAAGATTGGCAAAAGCGATATCAGATAAACGCTCCTTGACAACGAAATTTTCTCCTAAAAAATGTAACCGAGAAAATGCTCCAGTATGTTCAGAAGATTGAAGCTCAGACAGAAGAAAATCCTTTGGTATATTGGACTCCTCTTCCGCCTCTTTTACTGCTTCTTCCGCCAAGATATCGTTGAGCCTCTCTAATTTTTCAGTACCGCTTTCTGGTGAAAATTCTAGCGACTTTTCAAAGATATTTTCATTCATAGGTTTTATAGCGAGGAATTGTCCCTATTATTTATAAATACGATAGCCCTCGCGGATAGGTTGTTTAACTTTAACGCCAACTTCTTGACCCTTTTTAGCTAAAGCCACCTTTTTATGGTCAATCTGCATTGAAGTTATTTTTTGTTTAAAATCTGTTTTTTCTCCCCCGGTGATTTTTACTGTGTCGCCCACTTTGATTGGCTCTTTAAATTTAATAACTGCCACTTTTATATTACTAAAATAATGCGTAACCGCGCCAATTTGTTTTATTTTTTTAATCGCCATATTTTATTTTCTTTATTTAAAAGCTGAATCATTCTCTGCACCAATTTGGTTGGGTCGGTGTCATAAATAATTTTGGTTTTTGGCCGATAGCCCTTGGCCAAAACCGGCTGAATAATATCAGCCGTGCCCCCAGAGCCCTGCAAAACGCCAATGGGCGTTCGTGTTTCAAAGGCAATAGCAAACTCGTGCAGAGTGCCTGTTCTCCCGCAAATTATAATAACAGCGTCAGCGGACTTGGTTAAAATTAAATCCCGCCCTACATAGTCAAAGCCCGTATAAACAATCAAATCAAAATTATCAATTGGCAAATTATATCTTTTAATATGTTCTTTTTTGCTTCCAGCTGGGGAAAAACCAATACTAATGCCATTAGCTTCTTTTACGGCCTTAGCTGCCTCATAAGGAACTCCTGTGGTAGCGCCGGTCAATAATATGCAACTTTGAGCAACAATTTCTTTGCCAACTTCATGCGCCAAGTCCTTTATATTAGGGCAGCAAATATCCATATCAGCCGCCCCGGAAACACAAATTTTATATCTCGGCTCTCTAAATAACTCCTCCATTGTTTGTTTCTCTTTTGTCATGTTAGAAATCGTTAATGAATGAGTGGCGATTAGCCACGAGTGAATTTACGAGTTCTTACACCCTGTGGAGTAAATTTAAATTTTTATTAAAATTATCCTAATTTTAAATAAAATTTAAAATAGAAATTTGCACAGCAAATTTCTACTCCACGGGGTAAGTCCTCCGTAAATTTCAAGCTTCGCCTTATCGGCTCGCTTTCAATAACGGATTACTTATTATATCACAACAAAGTTTTTCTAACAAAAAGACGGGGCGGATAGATATCCCCCCGCCAATTTATTATCCTCCTAATATTTTCCAGTTAACTTAGCCCAATTTTTCTTTGGATCTTCTAGCCTTTCTGATCCCATCTTGCAAAGATAACATTCGTCTTGACTCCATGTCTCAATGTCATAATGTCTCAAATAGATAATTGGCGCACTTTCAAACTCATAAATACCCGAACGATGGACAAGTGTCCCGACGACTGGCGCAAAATTCACCGGAGAAAAGTTGCCCTCCCTAATACCTTCACGCACCAATTTCAACGTAGTGAGTGCAGTTATAGTTTCCTCTATTTGTAAAACTATTTCATGTGGCTGAATTTGGAACCGCTGCCATAATTGCCTGCCATCTGGCGACTTCTCAGTAAAATCATGCTTGGCTCCTGGGTATAAACAAGCAACACTATGTGAAAAAGTGGCTGCAGCGTGGGCTGAGCCAATCGCCCAATCCACCGCACTAGGAAAAGCTTGTATAAGTTTTTTATGTAAATCACGAGCAAACATTCGACAGATATTTGTGTATATTAAAACCCTTAACGCATCTACGTAACCAGCACTACATCCTCCACCCCTAGTTGCCACATGTGGTTGATTTCTGTCCCCAGAATGAAACCATATAGCATCGCACAACTTGAAAATATGGTCTATTTCTTCAAGGGTTAGGCCTCCTTCGGTATCTTTTAGGGTTAGGTATTTTAACGCTTCAACACTGTTTATCGCCAGAATATTCGCTCGTTTATTTTCTGGGTGCATTGCAATAAACCTCCTGTTATTTTCATTATTTAGTTATTAAAAATCCTACAGCCAACTACTGTAAGAATGCGGTGCTCTCGGGAAGATTCGAACTTCCGTTTCAGCCTCCGCCCCAGTAGTAAAATTTTGTGTGTCCCCGCCCTGACTCGAACAGGGATTTCAGCCTCCGGAGGGCTACGCTTTATCCAGTTAAGCTATGGGGACAAAATTTACTACGGGGCAAGGAGGGCCACCTGCCGTGTAGCGAACTCTGTTCTGCTACTGCGGCGCTCTATCCACTGAGCTACGAGAGCTTTTTTAATACAGCAAATAAATTTTGTCTATTGCCTTTTTCGTTTTGGATTATTCCGCTTTTTAAAATTTCAAACCCCACCTGTCGAAGTAACCGAGTTAGTTCGACTTCAGTGAAACAATGAAAATACCGCTCGCCCTTGTTGTTGCCAAACCACGGCTCAATAACATCACCAAAATCAAGACCTCGAGATAGGTTGAAAATCTTTTTAAGCAAAAACTTAACCCTCAAGCCCTTCTCTTGCTTGTCTTTTGGCTTCCAAACTGTTAAAACAAATATCCCGCCTGATTTCAACACCCGCCTAGCTTCTTGCAAAAATTCCAAGCGAAAGTCATTTGAAGGAATATGATGCAATACCGCAATAGAGTAAATAATATCAAAATAATTATCGCTAAAAGGCAACTTTAGAGCTTGGGTTGTTTGAAAATTCTCAACAGGATAATTCTTTTTAGCAATGTTAATTAAGCCCTTAGAAACATCTGTGCCAAAATATTGCCCGCCCGCAATGCTTTCGCGTAGCGATGCGGGCGGGCCCGCTTTTTCTTTGATAATATTAACAAATCTTCCATTGCCACAGCCCAAGTCCAAAACTTTATCGCCTTTTTTGATATAATCAAACAACACCGCAATTTCTGGCCAAATATTAACCCGAGTGTTTGCAAAATCAGGGGCAATATGATTATAATCATCTCTAACTTTGTCTAATATATGTTGAGCAAACTCCTTTCTCATAAAATTTACGACGAATTATTAAAGGCGAATATTAAAAATCGCAAGGACTTGGATTGCTTCAGGCGCCAAATAGCTAAAAAATATAAATTACCTCTTTTCAAAAACTCAGAATTGCTTTCAATATACCACGAATTTTCAGCTAAAAAAGGTTTTACGCCAAACTATCCTTTAGAAAAAGCTTTAATTAAAAGGCCTGTTCGCTCGTTATCAGGTATTGTTAATGTTTCAGTTTTAACCAAGCCATATCCCTGCCCTGGCAAATGCATTTTTTGCCCAACCCAAAAAAATATTCCCAAAAGCTACTTGGCTGGCGAGCCAGCTGTACAGCGAGCTATGGCTAATAAATTTAGCCCTTATAAACAAGTAGCTATGCGCTTAAAAGCCTTAAGGTTAACCGGCCACCCAGTTGATAAAGTAGAATTAAGAATAATCGGAGGCACATGGTCATACTATCCAAAAAAATATCAAGAATGGTTTATTAAAGAATGTTTCCGCTCTTGCAATAGCTGTGGAAGCTCGGCTTCAACAAGCTTGTTGAAGCCGTGCTTCAACAGCC
>JAUSHZ010000033.1 GCA_030648255.1 bacterium | reverse complement strand
CCAATTCAAAAATCCAGATGTTTTTGTTATGATAGATTCAATCGTCAAACCAAACAATAATTTAATCCCAAGTGTTCGGTTTCAGGGCTGAATCCACAAACATAAGTTTATACTCCTTCTAAATTTAAGTAAAGCTACTTTTTATCCCCAAAAGCAGTGGCCTTTATCTTGCTTGATAGTTTGAAGAGCATCGTCAAGGCTATCACATTGCTCATATTTAAGCCACTGACCATTGGCCCTGCACCAGTAAACCAGCCAAGAATTTGATGCTTTATAATAAGTTATTTTAGCCACTGGGCATTTTGTCCAAGGAGCTATTGGATCATCAAAACGAGGTCTTATTTCATACAAAACATAACCTTTGCCTAGCTTTTCTGCTTTGTTTTGAATTTTGTCAGCCACATGCTCTGGCACTTTCAAAAAATCCTCTATTTTTTGAATATATTCTTTGTCAGTTAACATAAGCTAAAAGTTGATTTAATTACATAAATTGTAGCTTATTTTTTAAAAACATTGAAGATTTTGCATGTTAGCTTAATAGAAAAAGTTATCTACTCGGGACGCTCTGGACTCCTTGGGTGGGTTGCGTCATTAATGGGGTATATGAATACAGCACAAATGCCTATGGGGGCTGTGGGCAAAATAGTAGTCCCAGTAAAGGTTAGATACTGCCTTTACGCGAGAAAATCAACGGAATCAGAGGAACGCCAAATCCTCTCTATTGATAGCCAGATCAAAGAGATGCTCCAGCTAGCTGAGCGAGAAAACTTGGAGGTGGTCACAATGAAGCGAGAGTCTCATTCGGCCAAAGAAACGGGCCAGAGGCCAATCTTTAATGAAATTATTGAGGAGATAAAGCTGGGGAAGTTTAATGGCATTCTGACTTGGGCACCAGATCGTATCAGCAGAAACGCTGGGGACCTTGGGAAAATCGTAGATTTAATGGATTCAGGCGCTCTTTTGGAAATACGAACATTTGGGCAGAGATTCAGCAACAACCCAAATGAAAAGTTTTTACTAATGATTCTAGGGTCGCAAGCCAAATTGGAAAATGATAATAGGGGCATCAATGTAAAGCGAGGGCTAAGAACAAGAGTTGAGATGGGCTTGTGGCCCGGAGTAGCTCCGCTTGGATACTTAAATCAAAAGCATATGGATAAAAAATGCCAGGTTATTATTGACCCCCAGCGAGCTCCCGTAATTAAAAAGATGTTTGAAAAAGTAGCTTTTGAACATTATTCGGGTCGAAAAGTTTACAACTGGCTAAGACATGAATTAAATTTCTATACGCGAGGCAATAAACCGCTAACCTTAAGCGGAATTTATCGTGTGTTAGACAACCCTTTCTATTACGGAGTATTCGAACATCCAAGAGAAAGTGGAAACTGGTATACCGGCAAACATGAGCCGATTATCAACCAAGAATTATTTGAAAAAGCTAAAATGCAGTTGAAACGAGATCAAATTGTTAGAGAAAACCACGAATTCTCCTTCACTAAATTATTCACCTGCGGATATTGCGGGTCAGGTATATCAGCCGAGGAAAAATACAAACAGCTCAAAGATGGCACACACGCAAGGTATATTTACTACTCTTGCTCAAGGGCAAGAGACAGAAACTGCAAAAATAAATACATCCGCGAGGAGGAATTAATTACTGAATTACTAAAAATATTAGACAAAGTAAATATTAACGAGCTTGGCATGAGACAAAAACTTGAAGATGAAATCGCCAGATTCAATATATTTCAAAGATCGGTGCTGGGAAGCACGGATAAGGTAAAGAATAGAGAAGATATGGATATACGAAATTACGCCAAGTATATTCTAAAAGAGGGCTCAGTATCCGAAAAACGAGAACTCCTCGGAAACTTAAGATCAAGAATAATTTACAAAGATAAAACCCTAACACTACTGGCTGAGTAGCCCCTCTCCCTATAGATTACCCTCCATATATCGCTTGTATTTCGCATACATTTTTTATCCGGAAATTATTAAAAAATATCTCAACCCAAATAAAAAAATTATGGATTTTTGTTCCACAAAAAATTACATCTGAGCTCAATATACTAAAATTATTCCTTGGACATTTCCAAAAAAAATCTTGAAGTATTTGATTTAATTCCCTTCTCGACGCGATTATTTTTTATAAACTTCTCTAAGATTTCACTATCATTTGCCTTGCCAAATTCTGGAATAGTCGGTGCTTCATTAAGAAAATCAAAAAGATTTTTCTTTGACTTAAAATATTCAGGGATATTTGAAACCTTAGATTTAATATTTTTAAATCCTATTTGCTTAGCTTCTTTTTTATATCGTTCAAGCAGCGTACCAGCTTTTTTGTCAAAATCCTGTCCCCTATTAAAGGCCTTTTTAAGATTAAGTTTATCATCCTCGCAAACTTGCTGAGTAAAAAGCCGGCCGCCTGGCTTTAATACTCTAAGTGATTCTTTAAAATTTATTGGTGAATGTTTAATAGTAATTACATCAAAAGTTCCAGCGGGAAAATCCAAACAATCAGCGTCCATAGATTTAAAAATAATATTTTTTACCCCTGCTTTTTGTTTATTCCGTTTGGCCAATTTAATCATATCCGGCTCAAGATCAATACCCACGCCTTTTTTAATATACTTTGATAATCCCATAAACCTATTACCTTCGGCTGTTCCAATATCTAAAAGAACTTCTGTTCCATGAAGTTCTTTCCGCACAGCATTATAAAAATCACCCCATTTTGTTGTGTTATCAGGCTTTCTATCAGACCAGCCACCTCGATTAGCAGCCTCTTTGTATATATTTTTATAATTAACTTTGCCAATTTCCATATTTTTTATAATAATTATAACCTTATTTTTTATAATAGAAAAGAGCAGATGACTAAAAAATAATCTTAATAGTCAACTGCTCATTTAAGTATGCACCATAACTTTTATACAAAACAAAGGAATAAATTTTTGAAATCACTACTAGACAAATGATCAGCCCTTTTGTTCATTATATCAATAGGTAAATTTACTATTGATTTTTGCGGATGACGCTTATCACAAGAACTTTCATACAATCTTAAAACGTGTTCAACTAATTTATTCTGATTTTCAAACAAGTTCCTACAAAACTGTAGGAAATGTGTTTTCGGTTTAGTGGGTATCAACTCTACCACAATAGCATCCGTAGCGGGTTCAGGATAAAATTTGCTTTTCTCGATTACAAAACACTCGTCAATCTGGAAGAAGGCATGCATCATTACGCTTAGTTTAGTGATTTGATCGGGAAAAAGTGATTCGCCCACGGATTGCCTAAATCGATTGCCGACCACTAAAACAATACTACGAACTTTTGACTGCACTAATTTTGGTAAAATCGGCTCGAGAGTATTAAATGGAATGTTTGCAACTAAACAATCAAATCTAGGCCATTTCGCTCTTTTAATATCCTCAAGCCGAACGGTTATATTAGGATACTGCTTGACGAGAGAGTTTAAGAAAACATTAAACCTCTTATCAATTTCATAGGTTATCACTGTTCCTGCCTGTTGCGCTAAAAGTTCAGTTATATTTCCTACTCCAGCTCCAATTTCTAATACTCTATCCCGAGGATCTATTTCCGCTATACCGACTACTCTATTTAATGCTTTTTCATCAATCAAGAAATACTGATGAAGATGTGAAACATTTGGTTCAATATTACACCCACTAAGCCTCTTAGGTAAATTGCCCCAGTCCATTTTAGCCCTCCATTGTTAAATTTACATTTCTCTCAACACAATTAGCGCATTGATTGCACACTATGATTTTATCGTTTTGCCATTTTGCATTCCAGCAAGAAACAGTCATGTCTAACATACCGCGACTTTTTACAATATTGGTAACTTCTGCTTTATTCATATTTTTAATGGGCAATACCACCTCCATTTCTCGAGCTAACGAAAAAGACATTAAAACCCCTATAAGTTGGTGGTGGACTAACATGTTGTCCCCGAAAACAAAATTATCGTCGATACCATATCCTATGGAAATAGCATCTGCATCAACCGTTTGTGCATAGATGCCCCCAAGAATTAGAAATAAGGTATTCCTCGCAGGTAACCATGCGTCCTTATCACTTATAGCTTCGCCGCCCATCAATTTACCTTGGCACAAATCTGCAAGATTAGAAATGTTAACTTTTTGAACCTTATTTAAACCCAGATGAGTCGCACCT
The DNA here is from genome assembly GCA_030648255.1 of bacterium. Lineage (GTDB taxonomy): Bacteria > Patescibacteriota > Minisyncoccia > Minisyncoccales > CG1-02-41-26 > STD1-80. Next base: position 21,585 of record JAUSHZ010000033.1, on the reverse strand, counting down.
TTATCAACAAGGTTACTTTCCACTTCTCCGTTCGACTGACCATAACGAATAAACAAAGGAAAAATTTCATATCCCCGATCCTTAAGCAAAATAGCAGTTGCTGTGCTGTCAATGCCAGAAGAATAAAGCAAGACAACGCGGTTAGTTTTGACTCTTTTTAAACCTTCGAGAAAATCAACATTCCATTTCGATTTCGTTTCCACAATTTTAGTCATTTTGTTATCCTCCTTCTTTGAAGCGCACGTTTATAGTATCCAATATGAGCAACTATCTTCCACGTCAATAAATAAACTGCCAACAAGGTTCCACCGTACAAGAAAGATACTCTAATTCTCTTTCCTTTATCGCAAAGTAGATTAGCTATATCTGTAAATATCGCCTTCAGCAGATTCGTACCAACCCTAGCATCTTGTATCCATTCCCCATATCCAATCTTATAAGCAATATGCAGATCGTGGCATATAGATTCCGGAGGATGCAACATAACATGTTGAGATAAATGTTGAACCTCTAAACCCGAAGAATATATCCTCTCTGATAGTTCTCCGTCTTCGCCCCAACCCACCTCTTCATCAAAATAATAACCACCGATTCTATTACAGATAGATCTATGAAATGCAAGACCAGGGCCAAAAAGACTCTTTCTAGGAGAAAAAGACTCATGGAAAAGAAACCTCAGTTCGGCTACTAATCTTGTTTCAAAGGAATTTGACTCAAATTGAATATGTCCTTTCACGACTGGATAAATCATTAATTCATCAAAATAGGAATTTAAACGACCTGGTAAAAATATACAGTCGGAATTTGCCAATAAAATATACTCGTGTGCTGACGCCTGAATGCCTATGTTAAATATCCTCGCTAAATTACATCCAATGTCATTAATTACAATAGGATTAACACGCTTATCTTCACGAGAAATCTCAATCAGTTCTTTTGATGGATTATTATTGAAAATAACGACAATCTCAGAATCTATGTCGATACTCTTTAAACAATTAAGTAGGCGGAAGTCTTGTGATACCGGAATGATAATTGACATTTCCATCGCACTTACTCCTTAATATATTTTTAGCTATCTCTCATCAAGATAATAAGAGATAGCTACCATTCTTTACCCCGAAATTTCAAACGGTGTCTGAAGTATTTGAAAAGCCTCAATATACTTAGCATTGGAAGACATAGCACGGTAACGATTCAACCCAAGTATTGCTTCCCCATAATTAGTTTGTTCAAGTTGAGATTTATAGCACGTCATTGCTTTTCTTTTTATCTTAACAGTGGATGTAATATCTACTTTTATCTGGTATTCCTGTAACGGGGTCCATACTTCATAACAAAAGAGTTGTTCAATCACTGGAACCGACTTACCAAGCTCTGGAAAAAAGGGGCCTGCTGCCATCCAAATAGCCTCCTCTACTAACCCATGGACTACCTGATGCTCAATATCGCCATCATTTTTATGAGGAAACCAAATTGAACTTGGAGAACAATTGCGAATTAAGCGAATAATCTCATGCAATGTCTCTCGAGAATAAACAAATCCCCTGTCTTCAAAGTCTAAAAAGTAAAGATTTTTTACCCCTAAGACTTGAGCCGCTGCATTAGCTTCATCCTTTCTTACTTTCATAGCTTCTTCTCTGCTATGAGCAGAGGGAACACCAGAGACCCCATCTAATATAAACCCGACTGATACGTTAATCTCTGAAGATATCTTTGCAATCGCTCCGCCACAACCAAAAACCTCATCGTCTTGGTGGGGAGCAATAACCAATACCTTTTTCATAACTTTCACTCCCTTCTGATAATACAATTACCTAAAACTAAAGCGTCTAGTGGATGTTCAAAAAAACAATGTACTGCATGTGAAGGAGTACAGACAATCGGTTCCCCTGGGCCATTAAAAGAAGTGTTGAGAACTAGAGGAATGCCCGTGATAGACTCGAAAGCGGTTATCATTTGATAATAACGTCCCAAATCTTTTGTTACAGTCTGGGGACGAGCAGTACCATCAATATGAACAACTCCTGCTACTTCGTGCCTTTTTTCTATTGCCACAGGCAAGCCCAAAAGCATAAAAGGCATGTCAATATCTTGACCTAAAAGCCAAGATGACTTCTCGGCAAGCACGCTCGGAGATAATGGTCGCCAACTTTCTCGTCCTTTTATGATATTAACCCTATCACGTGTTTCCACGGTATGCGGGTTAGCAATAATACTCCTATTACCCAAAGCTCTTGGACCGATCTCACATTTTCCTTGGAACCAACCTATAATCTTACCACTAGAGATTAAATGAGCGGCTGTATCAGCTATATCCTTCTCAACAGAGAATCGTATTCCCATTTCTTTTAGAATACTAATAATTTCTCCATCATCATATGTCGGACCCAAATCTGCCCTTACCATTCGCTGACAATTCAAATCATTATACTGATTAGCAACCTCAAGTGCGGCACCAATAGCTACGCCCGTATCATGAGGAGCCGGTTGAATAAATAAATTGTCAACAAGTCCTGAAAGCAAGATCTTACCATTACAGGAACAATTAAGTGCTACGCCACCAGCCAAACAAAGATTCTTTAAATTATATTGCTTAGTGTATGTTTTCACTAAATGTAAAACAACGCGTTCAAGTTCTCTTTGAGCCAATGCGGCTACGGATTGTTCTCTACTGGTAATTTTAACATCTGGATAAAAAATACCCTGCCGCCTAGAGAAACGGTAAAAACTACGATTGGGCTCGCCAAATATTTCGGTAAGCCTTTCCCCCCAATACTTAAATAGTTGGGATTGTTCATCCAATTCAGAACCATCAGATGTTAAATTAATTGCTTTCTTTATATCGTAACCATCATCGTTCAAAACGAAAAGCTCCCGATCAGGTGCTTCTCCATATGCCGCAAGCCCCATTGTCTTTCCAGCATGAGTTGTAGAAAAACCAATAAAGGAAGAAACTGCTTCAAAAAAATACCCCAAAGAAAGCAACACCGGGAATGATATAATCTTATTTAGTTCTCCCTTTGTGCACCTCCAAATGGTAGTGGCAGAATCTTCTCCTTGGCCATCTATAACTAAAACTAATGACTCATCAAAGCCCGAAAGATAGAAGGAATTTGCTGCATGAGCACGATGGTGATTCACAAAACATACTGGTATATTTCTGTGTCTAATACCAAAGTACTCTCTCGGCAATAGTATGTCTAAATATCCTTCTTTATTCCGAAATGGCAATTCGCGCTTATGCTCTGCATACAACAGGGGTATATCCCAACCAACTGCGACTACATCAATGTTGTCAACATTAATTCCGCAATAATTAAGACACCAAGCAACAGAGCTGTGTGGCATAGTATCATAAGAGTGTTTTTGACGTGAAAAACGTTCTTCTTCTACCGCTGCAATAAGCACGCCGTCCTTTATGATACACGCACTAGCGTCATGACCGCGATCATACCAACCGTTTACACCAAGAATAATCATTATAGATTCCTCACTTTCCTATATTAATTGTCAAAGATCTCAAAGATTAAAACTGACTAATGGCCAGATTATCTTTGTCAACATTAAGCTACCACATTTTAGCATTCTGTCAAATAACTTTCGACTTTTGACAAATTACTGACAAATAGCTAATGTTAGCTTAAAGAAAGCTTTAGTAAATAACCTAATTATTATGAAAGACATTCAAAATAATAAAGATAATAGAAATATTGAAATTAAAGAGGTTGGAATAAAAAACATAATTCTTCCTCTTTATATTTTAGATAAAGCGAAGAAAAGACAGATGGTGGTGGCAAAGGTGAAGATGAGTGTTGATTTAGCAAAAAACTGCCGAGGCACGCATATGAGTCGCTTTATTGAAATTATAGAGCATTATAGGGGCTATGACTTTAACAGCCACTCGGTCCCCCAAATATTGAACGAATTAAAAAAAAGATTAAATGCTAAATCAGCACTGGTAGAAGTGTCTTTTGATTATTTTATTGAAAAAAAATCTCCAATCTCAAAAAAGAAAGGGCTAGTAAATTACCAGTGTAAAATCATAGGGAAAATAATTAAAAATAGAAAAGTAGAAACATCTTTGAATGTCTTAGTGCCTATTTCTTGTGTTTGCCCATGCAGTATGGCTATTAGCGATTATGGAGCACATAATCAAAGAGGCATAGTAAGCTTAAAGGTAAAAACAAACAAACTTGTCTGGATAGAAGACCTAATACTTCTAGTAGAAAAATATGGTGGCAGTAGCGATGTCTACTCCTTACTTAAACGAGAAGATGAAAAACATATTACAGAAAAAATGTTCAAAAATCCAAAATTCGTAGAGGACGTAGTGAGAGATATTGCCACAAACCTAAAAGATGATTCAAGGATTGATAAATATTCCATAGAATGCATTAATTTTGAATCCATTCATAATCATAATGCCTATGCAAAAATCACTAACTAATAAAAAAATTATTTTAACTAAAAACTTCTCATTCGACTCAGCTCATCGTTTAGAAAACCATAAAGGAAAATGCAAAAATTTGCATGGGCATACCTATTTGTTAGAAGTGAGCGTAGCGGGAAAGATAAATAATAAAACAGGAATGATTATTGATTTTGGTATTCTAAAAGAAGTAGTCAATAACTTAATAATAGATAAACTAGATCACCATTATCTTAACGACATTATTGACAATCCAACGGCAGAAAACATAATTCGATGGATTTGGAACATTCTATGCAAAACTCTAAAAAAGCAGGGTGCTGGACTATTTATGCTTAAGCTTTGGGAAACACCAACTTCATCCGTTACGATGATAAATATTTAAGACAAAAAACCACTTCTCTTTTTCTAAAAAAATTAGGAACACCTTGTGGGTGTTCCTTTTTGATAATATGGAAAAGCTAATGGTTTTTAAGCTATCCTCGTTAGCCCCTTCAGGAACACCGTAGACGACTACAATAGGCATCTATGCCCTCCTTTCTCTATTTAAGAACCAGGGTCTAAAACCCAGTAAATACTAGGCTTGTGGGTCTGCACGATAATAAATTGTCCTGGCGGAGAGGGCGAGATTCGAACTCGCATGTCCTTGCGGACGCCACTTTTCAAGAGTGGTGGAATGCCGTTATCCGACCTCTCCAAAATAAAAATAAAAATCCTAAAAGCGGAGAGGGTGAGATTCGAACTCACGAGTCCCCAAAGGGGACGCGGTTTTCGAAACCGCTCCGGTAAGCCACTTCGGTACCTCTCCAAAAAAGCGAGCTTCTCCACAATTTACCGCTATTGTAATGAAAAAAACGGGTTTTGTCAAAGAAAATTGGCTACTCCAATTGACGCTAACACAATAAGAAAAGCTATGGCTTTTTTCCATTTTAAGGGCTCTTTTAAAAAGAAGACCGAAGCCATATAAACAAGTAAGGGCTGAATGGAAAATATCAAAGTGGTATAAATAATTCCCAAGCGCTGGTAGCTAAAATAAAATAATATCCAAGCAATTGAGGTTAATATATTCGTAGCCAGTAAAAGCAAAAACGCTTTAAATGAAATTTTGCTGGTGTATTTAAAAAATAACAAACCAAGAATCAACGCTACAGCGCCCGAACGCACCAGCTCAAGAGATATAGGGTTCCAGCTTGCCAGAAGAATCTTTGAAACAAGGGCGCCAACCACGCCAGCGCACAAAGACCAAACAAGAAAAGTTAGCGTGCGCTTTTTAATCTTAAAACAATGCTTTTCCCAATGAGACCAAATAATCGCAACAGAGGCAATTATGGCTGGAATAATAACAGCAAAATTTCGCTCATCTGTAAAAACAATGCTGGAAAAAATAATAATGGGAATATTGGCGGTCGCTATCAAGAGCGCGATAGAAAATAAGGTTGGTAATAATGGTTATTACTATGGAGAGAAGTAATAACCACCCCAAGCTTCCAGCCAATAAATCAAGTGAAAGTGGTGGGCGAAAAATAAAAAAAATTCCCAGCGTTATGAGGAATATTAATGGAAAGCTAACCCCAGTATAGGTTTTAAAATTTATTTTCCGAATTGATAAAACAACTTTATCAAGAGTAAAAGAAGTGGCTTGTAAAATTGCCGCTATAATTGGAAACAAAAAATTCATCTATTTTATTGATTAGGAAAAATACAGCTGGCTATTCTTAAAAGGAATTAGGGCGAACACTACAGCTTCGGTATAGTATTTTGTTCTATCCACTACATTACCAGTTAGAATTCCAACAGCTCCGTTTTCTTGTTTTGAATTCGTTCGGCCAAAAACAATGTCGTCTGCCTCGCCAAGTTCTTTGCCTTGTTTTATTAGTTCCGCAATTTTCAGTGGCAAAAAGAAAGTTCCTGTTCTGGCTTTGCCAAGCTTGCCATCTTTAGCTTTTACCACAACCCACGCAAACGCTTCCATGCCAGAACTTTTCTCTTCAATGCCACCTTCAATGCCAACCCAAAAATCAGCTATGGCTATTTTTGAAACATTTTCTGCCCGGTTTAACGCGCCCTGAAAAGTTTCCAAATCATTCTGTGGCTGTTCGTTAACTCCCGACGCAATAGAAACGCCTTCCACATCAAAATTTTCAGCAGGAAACATTTCTTTAAATGCTTTAGAGGTAGCATTAATTTTGACCGGATTTTTAGAAGCAACAATTACTTTAAGCATGTGGATTTGTGGACCCAGCGAGAGTCGGACTCGCGACTTCTCTATGCCATAGAGATATTTTACCACTGAACTATGGGCCCATTTCTACTAAATTTTTGAAAAGCATTCTCGCTATTATCTCTAACTCTAATTGAATTTCCGTGCTACGAGAGCTTATAGCGCAAACTCCTTTATAATCTTTTTTCTTTGTTGGTTTGCCAGCAGTGCGAGGATCTATTATAGTTTTATTAAAATGTTCGAGCGGTATTTTAGTAACCCCAGACCAAAACTTTTCTAATTTTTTTATATCTTGGTCGGCACGGCAACCAATGCGACACCGTAAATTATCATGACTAATTATATCTGGATAGCAGGTTTTAAGCAAAAAAATATAAAAGTTTATTAAATCAGGGTCTGTATTACCCAACACTAATCCGCGATGCACACTCCAATTACTACCCTCACAGATATATAGCATCGCCAACAGCATCTTTAAAACATGCTTGTTAGTCTTTTTCAATAAATAGAAATTCCTTTCGCGCAATTTTTGTAAAAATTCTTCTCTTCGGTGCCTATTAACAACAACCGCGACAGCCCTTCCTTTTTCACAATTAGCCAAATTCAATAAATTGATCCTTGGGCCATATTCAAGGGGAAGTGGAACATTTCTGCACCAACAAGAAAGCGTGCTCTTTGGAATTTTTATTCCAAGTTCTTTCTGAATTTCAGAATAAGTTTTTCCTTTTTTCCTTAGCTCTACAGATTTTTCTCTTAATGTTTTTCTGTCCATGACTATATTGTACCATAGAGCATTTCAATGTGTAAAGAACGACTACTATTCTTTTTTCATTATGATTTTATGCCAATTGTCGTATAAATACAAGCCATGAAAAACCATTCCCCCAGCCATGCCCACAATTATTTTAGGCAAAACATCTAAAACTCCCATTGCCCAGCAAGACAACAAGGCAACCGCCCCCATCAGCCAGTGATGAAAATGAAATTTCCATTTACCAAAATTAAAAATTACAAAATTATTTTTGCCACTATGCGTAATCTTTTAATGGCTAAAATAAGCGCCGATATAGCCAATTAATATACCCAAAGCAAAAACTGCTGAAAACCATAAAGAAAATAGCAAGGTTGCACCAGGAAAAACGAATTTTTTTAATTTTCCCATGTGTCTCCAGTAGGAATCGAACCTACATCAAAAACTTAGGAGATTTTTGTTTTGTCCATTAAACTATGGAGACTGTAGCTTGACTATATCAAAATTTTGGCTTATTTTCAATCAAAAATTAGTGTGCTAAAATAACATTATAAAAATATGAGTACTACAAAAACCCAGTCAACAATAGTAAAAATAGTTAAGAAAACTTTGCCAGCGGTTGTTTCAATTACAATGACCAAAAATTTATCTAGTATTGAATCAATCTTTCAGCTTTCAAAACAAAGCCCAGCGAATATCCAAAAGAAAAAAAGTGTAAAAGTGGGCGGCGGCTCGGGGTTTATTGTTAGCAAAGATGGCCTTGTTTTAACCAACCGCCACGTCATGGAAGATGAAAAAGCTGACTACATAATAGTTTTACATAATGGAGAAAAAATCAAGCCAAAAATTTTAGGCATTGACCCAATCCACGATATTGCTATTTTAAAAATAGATCCGTCAGCAAGCCCAGAGCATGCTCGGAAAAACTTTCCGTTTTTAGAAATGGGAAATTCGTCAACGCTTGATTTGGGAGAGCAGGTTATTGCTATTGGCAATGCTTTGGGACTTTTTAAAAATACAGTTTCTCTGGGCATTGTTTCTGGGTTATCTCGTGAAATCCAAGCTCAAAGCGAGTTATCAGATAGTGCTTCAAAACTACGAGGGCTTATTCAAACCGATGCGGCCATTAACCCTGGAAATTCAGGAGGCCCTTTAATTGATATGTCGGGCAAGGTTATTGGCATTAATGCCGCTATGGTTTTTGGCGCAGAAAATATCGGCTTTGCCTTGCCAATTAATAATGCTAGGAAAGCTTTAGATGATTTAAAAAGACACGGCCGAATTAGGCAGCCATTTTTTGGCATTAGATATCTGCAAATCAACAAGCAGCTAAAAGACCAGTTTGATTTGCCAATTGATTTTGGGGCTTTGGTTATTTCAGAGCCAGAGCTTCCTTTGGGCAAAAGCCGAGCTGTTATTTCTGGCAGCCCGGCTGAAAAAGCTGGCTTCAAGGAATCTGACATTATTATTGAAATTTCAGGCCAAAAAATAACATCGGAAGTTTCCGTAAACGACTTGCTGGCTGATTTTACAGTTGGGCAAAAACTAATTTGCAAAATTTTGAGGCAAGGCAAAGAAAGAATAATTAATATTATATTGGACGAAAAAAGTTTGTAATATTTTTTTAAATTCAAAACAAAAAACGCCTAAAAGCGTTTTTTGTTTTTCTGGGCGGCTAGTCGGATTTGAACCGGCGATGGTTTCTCCACAGGAAACAGTGTTACCACTACACTATAGCCGCCATAAATTTTTTCTTCTCTTTATTAGTGCCCTCGATAGGAATCGGACCTATATCTTCATCTTAGAAGGATGTTGCTCTATCCATTGAGCTACGAGGGCTTGGCACGAAAACCATACTACAAATTCTAATACAAAAACACCTGTTTGGCAAGCTACTGCTTACTATTGAGCTTGAGTTGAAGTGGGGCTTGGGGAAGTACTTGGAGAGGCGCTTGAGGGAGGGTTAAAAATATCTGGATATTTTTGGGTGTCAATTTCTTGAAAATTTTTCTCTTGAAGAGAGAGGTTCTGGATAAATTTATCTAAAGCAATTTTGTTTAAAACAATTAATGATTGCGGCTGGCTGTCATCGCTTTTTGGCGATAAAATAGCTTGCCAAAACAAAACCCCGCCAATTATCAGGTCAATTAAAAACAAAAATAAAAATAAATAAACTGGTTGCTTAAAAATTTTCTTGCCTATTTTCTGAACGATATCTTTGATTTTGCTGATTTCTTTTATTTTAATCATTTTGTTGTTCCTAAGTAATTAGAGAATGTCTCAAGCGTTAATTTTAAAACCACTTGGCCGTCTTGCGCTGTTGGAAAACCAAGTAGCTTTGTTTTGTCTTCAACTCTATTCATATCAACTTGGTCAATTCTAATAAGCCATGGGCTTTGTTCTAATTTTTTCAAAAAAATCAATACTGCTGGATAATCGCCAACAACCATTACTTGAAAAGCCGTAGTAGCCCGATTTCCTTTTTTTTCAGAAACATCTTTAACGGAGTTTAAAGAAAACCCCAAACCATATTTATTAGCCAATTTTTCTAAAAACCCTATAAACTCAACTGGCGACTCATTGGAAACAAAACTTTTACCAATTTTTTGGATATTCTGCTGGTAGGCTAAATTATTATTTTGAAAATCTTGCAAAGCAGTGATTTGATTTTCTAAAGTTTTTAGCGCATTTTTCTTGCTTGTCAGCTCATTTGCTGTTTTGAAAAGCTTTGATAAAAGCGGAGAAAGGCAAAAAAATATCAAAGCAACAAAGATAACCGCAAAAATAGTTATATCAATTTTAATTTTTTTCTTTGAGTTTGTCATTTTTTTACCGGAACAAAATTAAATTCAGTGATAAAATCAGCGTTAACTGATTTTACCCAGGACGAGGGATTAAAATACACGTCTTGAAAACTCAACTCTTGAGAAAGTGACTTTTTAAAAGAGAGAACAACCTCTCTGTTGCTTGCTAAACCGCTTAAATTAATTTTACCGAAAAATTCTTTTTGTGTTGTTGACGCTAATTTATCTTTGACATCTCGAACGCTATTCTGAAAAGAAAAAGACTTTAAATAAGCAGTACTTGGAAAAAGAGTATTCAATTTTTCTAAAATGCTAACAGCTGAAACTTGTTCTTTTTTAACGCTATTAATTTTATAAAGATCTTGATTGGCTATCTCAATTGTTTTTTTAATTTCTTGGGATTGTGGATCTTTTAAAAGCTGCTCTCTTTGAATTATTTCTTTGTTTAAATTAGAATCTGTTTTTGAAACATAAACATACAAGCCAAATATAATTGCCATTAACAATAACAAATCAGCCAAAATTAAAAACAAAATAAAAATTATTTTTTGCCTTAATTTTTCGGTCTTTAGTTCTTGTTTTTGAGTTGGAGGTAAAAGATTAGTTGCCATATTCCATAATATTAGCCTGCCTCAAGCCCTCGCAGAGCTAGGCCAATGGCTGTTGTAAATCCCATGGCTTTTTCTTTGGTAAAACCAGGTAATAAATCTTTGCTTAATAAATTAATCAAGGGATCAGCTTTTTCGACCTCTATGCCAGTCTCTTTTGATAAAAATTCTATTATTCCCTTTAAGTTTGCGCCTTCTCCGCAAAGCAATATTTTTTTTAAAAATTTTTTATCAGGAAACTCTTGGCGTTTTTCTGAATGGGTCTGATAATAGTCAATATAACGCTTTATTTGCTCTGTCATATCGGTTAAAAATGGAATCATTGCTTCAAAAGCCTCTTTTTTACCCAAAAGTCCCTCTTTTTGCTTTAACTCTTCAGCATTTGTTAATGATATATCTAGAAAAGCGGCAATGCTTTTTGTTAATTGGCTAGAGGATGTTTGGATTGTTGAGGTGAAACGCAAATTTTTACCAGCAAAAATAGCTAAGGTTGTTCTGGTTTCGCCAAAATCAACAAGTAAAAACGGTGAATAGAAAAAATCTCTTTCAGTAATGGCCCTAGTAATTGAAAATGACTCAACCTCCATTACTGTTGGCAAAAAGCCAACATCCTGAAAAATATTAATATAAGAATCAACAATTGTTTTAGGGCAAGCCGCTAAAACAACTTCCTGATACTTCGAATCCTTGGCAGTTGTTTCTACTTTTTCAAAGTCAAAATAAACATCAGAAAGCGGAAATGGAATAACGTTTTCCGCTTCCAAAGAAACCATTTCAGCAATCTTTTCTTGCTCATCTAGGGCTGGCAACTTAATAATGTCAACAAATGATTTTTCTTCGGGCAAGGAAACAGCCCCTTTTTTAAAATTAAAATTTTTTTCTCGCAGGCCCAAAAAAAGCTTTTGTATCGCCTCCCTCGCTAATTTTTCATTTTTAACCTCACCCCCTCCTATTGCGTCTTTTGGAATTTCTTCTTTTCTAAAACAAATAATCTTAGCTTGATTGCCTTTTTTTTCCAAGCCAATAACTTTTACCGAGAAATCAGAAACGTCGATCCCTATCGCTCTTTTTTTTGTAAAATTTGATCGCATTGTTAATTGTAAGTTGTTAACGGTTAATTGTAAATTGTTATTTAATATTCTTCCTCCCAATGCTCCAATGATATTGTTGGAGAATCTCCTGGCGCTGAACTCAAAACTATATTAATAGCTTGTTGATTGTATGTGATATTAACGGAAACGGAATTTTCAAAAATTATAGCCGTGCCACTCATTATTCCTCCGTTTAAATTAATACTGCCAGAATTGCCAAGCCTTATTTCATTTAAGGCATACACCAAACCCCCCGCCACTAAGGTAGAGGAATTTTCTGTTTCTATCTTTCCTTTAGCTAAAAGTCCTGCTGGCTTGCCATCTCCCGCATTATTGATCGTTAGCTGGGAGCTATTCTTTAAAGTAATGTTCCCATCTACTGCCAAAAGACCGTTGACAGTTAATTTATCGCTTCCTGTGATTTCTACATTGCCGGTTATGTAAATAATACCAGTCAAATTATCATCACCATCAAGCAAATCCTTGAACTCCTGTTCGGTATAAACAAAATCAGCTTGGTTTTTATAGGAATTGAGGCTAGATGAATCAAAGTCAATTGCAGGCATTGTTATGCTTTCAGGTGGCGTTTCGTTACATGGCCAAGGAAAAATATTGCCATTGCAATCCGCTGCATTGATAGTTGTGCTGGCGTTGGCAATGATGCTTGCGCTATTCTCAACATCTATTTGGCTTCTTGCTGAAATACTTTTATCAGAGGACAATTTTGCGCTATTCTGGGCATCTATTACTCCTCCAGTAAAAATACTACCCCCGATAATATTAACATTAGCGCTGTTTCTCAATGAAAGGCCTGCGCCTTCTGCGGAAAACATAGCTATATTTTCCACTCCAGAGCCAGAACCAATTGCTTTAAAAACTTTCACTTTTACAATCCGCTGGGCCTTTTTATTAGCAGAAATATCAATAAAGGCCTGGCTAATTATTTCCGCTTGGCCGCAACCCAATTTATTGATTGTAATTTGATATGTCCCATTGCTAAAAATTCCTCCAGTTCTCTGATATGGGGGAATAACCCAAGGCAAACAGCTCTCAAAAGCGCTTTTCCAAGACGAGTCATTTTTTAGTTTAAAAATAGCTTCCTGAACTCCTGATTCAGCTAAATAATAAGCTTGGCTAGCGTATTTTTGGCTACTGGCCATTTGTACGCCCGTCAAGCTAAAAGAGATAAAATAAGTAGCCAAAAAAACCATCAGCCCCAAAACTAAAATAGCTAATATTAAAACGCTCCCCCTTGACTGTCTTTTAAAAATTTCGGCTAAAAACATTTGTTTGAAAATCTATTTCCTCGTTTATTTTTTGAAGCTTTAAAGAAACATTTATAATCCCAGCTCCCCAAAATTTCATTTCTTGGGCAAACTCTCCAACCACCCTATTTTCTAACGAGCAACCATAAACTTGAGGAGCATCCCATTTAAAATATGTAGAGCAAGCCTCACAGACATCAAGGCAATAAACTTTATATTCGCGAATAATCTCGCCTGTTGTTGTTGAAACATAATACCTAATATAATAATAATCAGGAGAGTGGCCGTCTTGAAATTCTATTTCGCTCATCGGTGGAGAATCGGGATTATCTGGCGCTTGAGGCAACACAGTCACTATGTCTTGGGTTTGCCTTAACTCTCTAGTCATTCTTTCTAAAATCACTCGAGCGTTTTGCAAGATTTCCGCTTTTATTTCTGTTGTTCGATAAAATTTTTGGGAAGTAAGATAAATAGAAAAAATTAAAATCACAGCTATTAAAAAGATAGCCATTGCCACTAATACCTCAACCAATGTAAACCCTTTTGACATAATTTTATTTTTCAGCGAATAAAGTTATTAGTTTCACCTCGTGGCTTCCGATTCTTAGAGGAGACGCCCAGGAAACCGTTATTTCTGTTTTTTTAAACAAAGTAGCCACGATACTCTCTTGTAAGTTTGCATCAATGAAACTTGTTTTTGTTGTTCTGCTAAATCTTTCAAATGGAATAGGCAACGAACTTTCCGTTTCTGTGCCGATAGTTAATTCAGAAAATGATTTTGAAAACAATGACTCAATCTTTTCTTGAGCGGCTAAAACAGCTTGGGTTTCAAGCTGGCTATTTTTTTCAACGCTAAACCCAGCTGGAAAAACCTGCAAAACAACCACTAGCCCAATGCCAATTATAGCTAATGCCATCAATGATTCTATAAGCGTAAACCCCTTTTGTTTTATCATACTATTTTTCAGCTAAAAAGTTTTGGTGGGTTTTTAATCCTTGGACATAATGTTGCTGGATAACAGCCACGGGCAGGGCCGATGAATATATCTGCACATCGTCTATGAGGCCAATAAAACCAGTATACGGAGCATACAAGGCAAGAACACTATCAAACCCTGCTGTGCCAACCGCGTTTTGACCACAAAATTTAGAGTCAAAATAAACTTTCTTCTGCCCTCCCATCTCCGCTGTGCCAACTAAATGGTGCCAATCTCCGTCAGCAATATTTTTATAACAATAGACCCAACTTGTTCCTCCTGCCCATAGCCGAAAATCGGCTACTCCATCTTTTAATAAACCAAATCCAGGATATGGGGTAGCATCATATTTATATATTAAATAGCCTGTCCCGGCCCAGCTGGTTTTTACCCATAACTCAATTGTTATAGCTTGAGAAGGCGATAAATAAACACTATCTGGAACAGTTACATAATCATTTCCATCAAATTTTAAAGCACCGCCCTTTATCCCTCCTGTATCCCAAGTGGCGCCAACAACAGTTCCGTTAAGTTGGTTCCACCAGGAATCACTGGCAACAGTTCCAGATGTTTCGTCAAACTTCCACCAAGCAACCATATCTGGTTGTAAAGATCCCCTAACATTGTCAGAAAAAGTTAAAGCATTGGCTAGTTTAGCTTTTTTAGTAGCAGAGGGAAAGCTAACCAAGACCACGCCAGCTAAAATGCCGATAATGCCGATGACTACTAATAATTCTAATAGTGTGAAGCCAGTTTGTTTTTGCTTTAGCATGGTTTTTTTTTGCTGTTGAACCCGAGCTTCAACAAGCTTGTTGAAGCTCGGGTTCAACAGCTTTTTAATCTTGGATTTTAACAAAACCTGATGGTTTAATGTCTATTGTTTTTGTTTGTCCCTTGTTGTTAACCAAACAAACCGAGCCAGAATAGGCCACAGAGCCATAGGGATTAAAAACTGCCTGAGCGCCAGATAGACCTGTTATTGCGCAAAAAATAATATCAGTTGGTAATTTTTTTGTAAGTAAAATAGCGGTTGTTGTGCTAAATTTTTTAAGCTGGTATTCGTTGGTTGAAGTATTAAAAAAAATACCATGGTTAATTTGTTCGGTAATTGAAAGCTGTTGAGCGAGCCGTAAGTCGGTTGTTAAATCCCTGCTTGCTACGCTTAGGGCCATTGATGGCTGATAATTTTTAAATCCAACCCAAGAAACACTGCTCATAATCACTATAATGCCAATTACCACCATTATTTCTATTAGAGTAAATCCATTTTTCATTTATTTAACTCCTTCCATTATGCTAAACATTGGCTGCATCATTGAAACGGCAAAAAAACCAACAGCTCCCCCAACGCACATAATTAAAAGCGGCTCCATAATTGACGAAAGCCGTTCGGTTGACGCTCCTACTTCTTCTTCTAAAAATTCCGCTAATTTTTCTAAAATATCTGGTGTTTCTCCAGTTTCTTCGCCAACCTCAATCATCTGCACAACCATTGGCGAAAAAATATCCTGATATGGCTTTAGGGCAATTGAAAGCTTTTCTCCTTTCTCAACTCTTCGCGAGGCATCGCTTAGAGCATTCCTAAAATGATAATTACTCAAAGACCCAGAGGCAATGTCTAATGACTTGACGATTGGAACTCCCGATTGCAACAAAGAACTCAAGGTTCTTAGAGTTGAAGCAGAATTAGTTTGTCTGGTTAATTTAGAAATTATTGGAATTTTCAACCATAAGCTCGACTTTATTTTTCCACCCTTGCCGCTTTTGGCAAAAAAGAATAATCCAATACCAAGACCAATAAAAATAAAAATAGCAAAAAACCAATACTTGGTTAGTAGGTCGGCGGCCCCTAAAATAATTTTAGTTGTTATTGGCAATTGAATACCCATTTCTACAAACGAGGCTTTAATTTTTGGCACAGCAAAAACCATCATAAAAATGCCGATACCAAAACCCATACAAACAACCATAAGAGGATAAACCATAGCTGACGTTATCTTTGATTTTAAATCATGTTCTTTCTCCATTTGTTTGTTTAAAGTTTTCAAGGCCTCTTCAAGCTTTCCTGTTTCCTCTCCCACCTTGATTGTTTCTTGGAAAAGCATAGGAAAAACTTTTGGATAATGCCCCATTGATGAGGACAGGTTTTCGCCTTTATTAATTTTTGTTGAAATTTCTATTAATATATTTTTGAACTTTTTTGATTTGGTTTGTAAAGAAAGTATTTCAAAAGACCGCACCAAAGAAACGCCGGTTTTCACCATAACCTTAAGATTGCGAATAAAAAATAATTTCTCGGTTAAAGGAACTCCAAAAAAATCTTCTAAAAAGTTAAGTTTTGATTTGCCAGCAATTTTTATTTCCTGTGTTTCGCCTTTTTCTCCTTTTTCTTCATCCTGGCTATCTGTTTCGCTTAAAATCAAAAAATATCCCTGTGTTCTCAAATTTTGGGATAATTGTTTTTCATTTACCGCTTCTATTGATCCTGAAATTTCCTCGCCGTTTAAATTTTTCGCCTTGTAATAATATAATGGCATGTTAGAAATCGTTAATGAATGAGTGGCGATTAGCCACGAGTGAATTTACGAGTTCTTACACCCCGTTAAGTGCGAACGATTAGTGAGCTACTTAACTGGGGTTTGTTTGTATTTCTATCTATACCCCAGTGAAGTAGAATTTAATTTCATTAAATTCACTTCACGGGGTAAATTCGCATTACTAAATTTTATTAAAAATTTAGATGCTCATTTATTCCGTGATAACTCTTAAAATTTCTTCAATGCTAGTTTGGCCCCGAGCAGCTTTGGCAAATCCATCAGCAAACATTAACTTCATTCCTTGAGACACTGCTTGATTTTTAATTTCATCTGCCGAGGCGCCTTTTTGCAAAAGCGCTCTTATGGGTTCATCAACATCTAAAACCTCGTAAATTCCAACTCTGCTTTTATAGCCATCGGGAAATTCTTTTGATGGCTTTGGCTTATAAAAAGGAATGTCTTTTATGGTTTGCTTTGGCTTTGTTATTTTTTCTTCTTCTAAAACTTTATTAATTGTTTCTATGTTGCAATATTTTCCCAAATTTTTTAAATCCGTTTCGTTTAGATAGTATTCTTCTTTTTCTTCTGTTAGCCGCCTAACCAATCTCTGGGCTATGACAATATTTAAAGTTGAAGCCAATAAAAACGGCTCGACTTTCATATCTATCAGTCTGGGAATAGCGCCTGCGGCCGAATTAGTATGCAAGGTGGAAAGAACCAAGTGCCCGGTCAAAGAAGCGTTGATGGCTAAGCTGGCGGTTTCATTGTCTCTAATTTCTCCCACCATTATTATATTTGGGTCTTGCCTTAATAGCGATCTCAACCCTGAAGCAAATGTTAGGCCAATAGCTGAATTAACTTGAGTTTGATTAACTCTTGGCATTCTGTATTCAATTGGGTCTTCCACAGTTGAAATATTCACCAATGGCTTGTTTAAAATTTCCATCATTGAATACAAGGTGGTTGTTTTGCCAGAGCCCGTAGGGCCGGTAATCAAAATCATGCCAATCGGTTTTTTTAAAGCAATTTCAATTTGGTCCAACGCCTTCCCAGTGATGCCTAACTGCTCCAACGATAGCCCTTTTGTGGTTTCTGGCAAAAGCCGCATAACGATTTTTTCTCCATTAAAAACCGGCAAAACCGAAACTCTAACAGAATACTTATAATCTGCTGCCTCAATTTTAAACCTGCCGTCTTGAGGCAACCTATGCTCGTCAAGCTTTAAATTGCTTAACACTTTAATGCGAGCCACAATGCCTGATTTGGCAATAACTGGCAGAGTCATTGCATCCCGCAATATCCCATCAATTCTATATCTAACCAAAACCTCATTTTCCATCGGCTCAATATGTATATCAGAGGAACCTTGCAAAATAGCATGCTTTAATAATGTCTCAACAATTTTAATAATCGGTATTTCTTGCGCTTTTTTTTCTAAGTCCTTTTCCACTTCTTCGCCATCAATATCTTGAATATTTTTTATTTCTCCTGTTTCCTGTTTAATAATATCGCCAAACTCCGCTTGCAAGCTTTCCTGGTATTGAGACAAGGCATTTTTTATGCTTTCAGGGGTGGTTAATCTTGGCATTATCCGCAAATCCGCCTTTTTTCGAATAAATTCTATTGTTTTTAAATCGTCGGGGTCAAGCATTGCCACTTCTAAATTTTTTCCCTGTTTCCTAAAAGCCACAATATTATGAGTTCTAGCAATTGGCTCTGGGATAATTCTTAAGATATCAGCTGGTATTTTTTCTTTTTCTAAGCTTATAAAAGGAATGCCTAAGATATAGGCCTTCAGGCGAATTAAATCTGACTGAGTTATTAATTTTTCAGTAATTAAAACATTCTCAACGGTTTCGTTGGATTTTTCTGCTTTTTTTAAACAACTACCAAATTGCTTTTCATCAACTAAGCCAGAGCTTACTATAAAGGCTTTTAGCTGTTGAGGTTCAATTCTCATGTTAGAAATTCTTAATTGAACGGCAAGCGACTAGCGAGCCGTGAGATTTAGAAGTACTTACACCCCGTGGAGTAGAAATTTGCTCTGCAAATTTCTGTTTTAAATTTTTAATAAAATTAGGATAATTTTGCTAAAAATTTAAAACTACTCCACAGGGTTAACCAGCTCTAAGCTCGTCTGTCGCCTCATTCAGTAGAATGACCTACTGGGTACTGGCTCTGACTCGCTAAGACCTGGTTAATTTTTTCTAATATTTCTTTTAAAGTGTAGTTTGACTTTACTAAATAGGTCTTTGCTCCCATTTCTAAAACCTTTTCCACATGCTCTATTCTTTCAAGATTGGTTAAAACAACCACTGGGATATCTCTTGTTTTTTCATTATCTTTTAGTGATTGAAAAACTTCAAAACCGTTTTTTTTAGGCAAGGTCAAATCTAAAATAATTAAATCTGGCTTTTCACTTTTTGCTAATCTCTCGCCAATTTCACCGTCCAAGGCGCTTAAAACCTCAAAGCCACCTTCTCTAAAGGTATCCCCCAAGCTTCTTTGTAATGCTGATTCGTCCTCAATAAGCAATATTTTTTTCATGTTAGAAATCGTTAATGAATGAGTGGCGATTAGCCACGAGTGAATTTACGAGTTCTTACACCCCGTTAAGTGCGAGCGATGAGCGAGCTACTTAACTGGGGTATTCGTTTGTAAATTTCAAGCTTCGCCTTTCGGCTCGCTTTCAATAACGGATTACTTAATTGGCAAACTAAACCAAAATATTGAACCTTTGTTTTCTTTTGAAGAAAATTCAATTTCTCCGCCCATTTTTTCTATAATTTTTTTAGCAATATGCAAGCCCAAGCCAGTTCCCCCGGTTTGCTTTTTGAAGCTATTGTCTGAGCGAAAAAACTTTTCAAAAATAAAGTTTTGTTCTTCTTTTGGTATACCCACTCCATTATCTTGAACTTCATAAAAAACTTTTCTTTTTTTCTGATAAATTTTAATAATAACCTCTCCCCCTCCTTTTGTGTATTTTATGGCATTATCAAGAAGATTTTCCATTACTTGTTCAACCCATAGAGGGTCTGCTAAAACTTGCAAAGAGTGGTCAGCTGAAAAAATCATCAGCTTAATATTGGAAGCCAAAGCAAAAAATTTAAATTTTTGTACAAGTTTTTGAGCAATACCCTCCAGAGAAACTTCTACCTTTGATAAGGGGAAAGAACTGCTTTCAATTTGTGCTACAGTTAAAAGGTTGTCTATTAAATTACCCATTCTAATAGAATTTTCTTGTATAACGTTAAAATACTCTTCTTGTTGCTCTTTGGTTTGAACCATTCTTGTTGAGACCAAGAAATCCAAAGAAAATTTTATGTTTGTTAGAGGGGCTCTTAATTGGTGAGAAACAATATGAATAAATTCGCTTTTCAGTTTTGAGGCCTCGGCCATTCTTTCAAAACTGTTAGTAATAACAAAATTCATTATTAATAAAAAACCAGCCACCAGTAAAACCAACAAGCTAACAATCGTTGGATTTCCGATGCGAAGAACTGCCAAAAAATAAATGATTGTAATGGCAAATATAGTAACAATGCCCATAACAACAAACAAAAACTGCGGGCATTGCCAAGGAGAAACGCCATATTTTTTACACGATGAAATCGGGTTGAGAGAGTCTAACATGTTAGAGATTGTTAAGTGAAGGGCGAATTTATGAGCCGTAAATTTTATAAGCTCTTACACCCTGTGAAGTAAGATTTGAGGCGACTTTTTAAAAATGCTTAATTAAGATGCTTTTAACTATTTTTTTACAGTATATAATATTGATATTTATGCCCTCAAATCTTAATTTTAAATTAGCAAATTTAAAATTACTTCACGGGGTAAGTCCTCCGTAAATTTCAAGCTTCGCCTTTCGGCTCGCTTTCAATAACGGATTACTTATTATACCACAAACTTTATGTCAATAGGTGTTGATAAATACCCAAAAATCCGCTAAAATTTAATTGTTTAGCGGAGGCGGGGTGTGGTGCAATGGTAGCATGAGTCTTTTGGGGTTAAAGCCATCATATGGCTTTAACGGGAATTTTAAGCGAGGACTTGCCGAGCCGTTAAAAAATTCACAGGGTCGGGCGGAATATAATATTTATTCCCATTCCGCCCGAAAAACATCGGAGCTTCAAACAAAATAAATTACGCATCGGGGTGTGGTGCAATGGTAGCATGAGTCTTTTGGGAAGATTTGATCCGAGTTCGAATCTCGGCACCCCGACACAAACTGGCGAATCCAGCCTTCGCTGGCTAGCGGGCATTGCCCGCCGAAGCCAGCTACGGCTGGCAAAGGCGGGCGTCGTATATCGGTATTACCTCGGCTTTCCAAGCCGATGAGGTGAGTTCGACTCTCATCGCCCGCTCCAGTGTTAAACTCAAGTCATTTTTAGAAATTTTTTCTTTGGCGGTAGCCAAAGAAAGCCATTGATTTACGCTAATTCCGCTCGCTTCGCGAGCTTGCAGGGTGAGGTTCGAGCCGAAGATTTTTTGGAGGGAGATTTTTTTGGAGGGGAGGTCGTTCGTTTTTGCCACTTCTTCCAGTATTGAAGCGTCTTTAATCCATTCTCGCGTCGGTTCGATCCATGCGGAGGGTGTTCGTTCAAGACGGGCTATTTGCTCCTCGACGGACTTCTTCTCGGACATGAGCGAGCGACGCTTTTCTAAGTAGTCACCTCGCTCTATGTCTTGGGCTACATATACATCAATAAGTCGGGTAAGGTTGCGGGTCATGTTTTGCGCTTCTCCCCGCAATTCCTGAACGGCCTCCAAAGCGGAATGAGTGGCTTTCTTTTCTTCGTTATCTAACATAACGGACAATTTATCTGCCCATTCTTTCGGCATAGAGTATATGATAATCAGAGACGACAACTTGCGGTCTAACTCCTCCGCTCGTATGCA
>JAUSHZ010000010.1 GCA_030648255.1 bacterium | reverse complement strand
ATTCTTTTGAAGATTTAAAATACAAGATAAGATTATGGAATATGTATTACAACGACACCAAACATTGTAGTTTAAATGGTAAAACGCCAAATCAAGCTCTTAGATTATTCTGAGTGCAAAATGTTTGTATCTAAAACATTTAGCAACCAAAAACGCAGGTTTTCACCTGCGCTGGCTTTAATTAATAAGTTTTAATTATTCAGGCTTTTCCTCGCTAACAATCGGCTCAACTGGAGTTGCCTCCTCTTTTACAAGCTCGGTTTGAGCCTCGCTTGCCGTTTCCTCAACTACCTTTGACTCCTCAACAGCCGGTGTTGCTACTGGCGCTGGCTTACTTTGGCTCGCTGAAGCTTCAGCGGAAATGGCTACTTTCTTTGCCTTAGCTTCCAATGCCTTTTTCTTTGGCTCTTTGTGCACGGCTATTTTTTTAGCTTCAATAACTTTTTCTTTAACTAAAATATTATGCACAGTATCAGAGGGTTTTGCCCCAACAGAGATCCAGTGCTTTATCCTGTCTGCTTTAATATCTTTTTCTTTGGTAAAAGGATTTAAAAAACCAACAATTTCCAAAAACCTACCTCCTCTTGGCGGGTTCTTTTTATCGGTTACGACCATTCTATAAAATGGTTGATTTTTTTTGCCTGTTCTTAATAATCGTATGGAAAGCATAATTTTATTTTAATTCCAGTTTTTTATTTTTAATCCGTTTTTAGCGGCTGATTCTTCGGCCTCTTGCTTTGACAAGCCCTCGCCCTCTGCCACAAGCTCTTTGTCTAAAAACACTCCCACCACAAAGCTTTTTGCGTGGTCTGGGCCCCAATCTTTCATCACTTTATAGGTTGGGGTTATTCTTGTTTTTTCTTGCGCCATTTCCTGAAAATATGACTTAGCGTCTCTGTGCGAGCCATCTTTTAAAATGCGAGGTAATTCTTTAATAATATAATCCTCAATAAATACTTTACACTTTTCATAGCCCTGGTCAAGGTACAATGCCCCCAAAAACGCCTCGATAGTATTGGCTAAAATATATTGCCTGGCTTTGCCTGTGTCTTTTGACTCCCCTTTTGATAAAAGTAAATAATCGCCAAAGCCCAAGTCTTGAGCAATTCCAGATAAAGTTATAGCATTCACCAAGGCGGCACGCCAATTAGTCATCTCCCCTTCTGGATTATTGTATTCTTTAAATAAATATTCAGTGACCACAAGCTCTAAAACAGCGTCGCCTAGAAATTCTAACCGTTCGTTATGGTCGGAATGAAATCCCGGATTTTCGTTTAAATAAGACCTGTGGCAAAACGCTTGCTCTAAAAGAGACTTATTTATAAACTCTATATTTAATTTTTTTTCTAATTTTGAAAAATCAATCACAAACGTTATTTATAAAATTATGTTCTACGGCCTACGTTGTAGGTTTAGGTTCTTCTTCGTCTGCCTCAACATTTTGCGAAGGCGCGGGCTCTGGCTTGGGCACTTCTTCTTCGTGGGGCATTTCATTATAAATAGCTCCTAAAACTCCATTAACAAACTTTCCCGAGCTTGGCCCGCCAAAACTTTTTGCTAATTCAATTGCCTCGTTAATTGCTACTTTTGGAGGCACTTGATTGGTATCCTCATATAAAAGCTCAAAAAGCCCTATACGAATAACGTTTCTATCAATAATGCTTAACTGGTCAATTGGCCTCTCTGGGGCTGATGTTCCGATAATTTTGTCTAATCTTTCTAAATTGTCGCTAACGCCCTTTGTTAAAGCTCTGGCAAAATCCTGCTCATCAAAGCCACCGCCAAACTCTTGCATATTCCGCTCTAAAACAGAAAATAGGTCGGATTTCTTTTGGTAAAAATCCCACTCGTATAATGATTGCAAAACTATAGAACGGGCAATATGACGTGAGGCCATGTTAGAAATTGTTAATTGAATGGCGAATTTATGAGCCGTGAAATTTACAAGTTCTTACGCCCTGTGAAGTAGAAATTTGCTCTGCAAATTTCTGTTTTAAATTTTCTGCTAAAAATTTAAAACTACTTCACGGGGTTTAAGGTTTTGTAAAGCTTGGGCTTCGCCCTCGCTAACAAACCCTAAAATTTCTTCTTCGACAATTCTTCAAGGGTCATTGGCTTTTCTTTTTTCTCTATTTTCTGGTCTTTTTCTGTTTCTTTTATTTCTTTTTCTCTTGATTTTCTTTCTTTTTTCTCTAATTTAGCTAAAACATTAATAACCTCTTTGCCTTTATAAAAACCGCAGTTTGGGCAAACAGCATGCATTTTTCTTGGCTTTCTGCATTTCGGGCAAGCACCCAAAGCCGTCTCAGTTATAAACTGGTGCATTCTTCTCTTTTTAACCCTTGATTTTGTTAGATGTCTTTTTGGAACACTCATATCTTTTAAAATACCAAAAAAAACATATTATTGCAATAGCTTGGGCTTAAAGCTCTTTCGGTGGAGGGGGCAAGGGCCGAATTTGGATAGGGCGGAGAGGTGCTGGGGCGTGCCGTAGCCCTTGTGTTTATCAAGGCCGTATTCGGGATATTTTTTGTGGAGTTTTATCATTAAGTTATCACGAGTTACTTTAGCTACAATTGAAGCTAAAGAAATTAAAAATATTTTCTCATCTCCTTTTATAATGCTTTGCTGGGGTCGATTTAAGTTAATACCGAAATTGCCGTCAATTAAAAGCATACTGGCTTGCTTGTTAATTTTCTTTTCTAAATTTATAACTGCTTTTTCCATTGCCAGTTTCGTGGCTTGCAAGATATTTATTTTATCAATTATTTTTTCTGAAACCTTCCCAATTGCCCAAAAAACTTCTGGACTCTCTTTTAAAAAAGCGTAGATATTCTCTCTTTGCTTGGCTGTTAGTTTTTTGGAGTCCTTAATTTTTAATTTTTCATTTTTCATTTTTAATTTAGCTGGTGCTATTATCGCGACAGCGAAAACTGGACCAGCGAGTGGTCCTCTCCCAACTTCGTCCACCCCAAAAACAATTTTCTTGCTTCTATTTAGCATATAAATTATAATAACTTAATTATAAATTATTTTTTAAATTTTTGCTTTGTCATTTTTAATTTTTCATTTTGAATTTTTAATTTGACTGAGCGGAGCGAAGGAACATGGTTTCAGAAAAAGATATTTTAAATAGGTTTAATGTTGAGCAAGAAATACGCATGGCCGAGCTTCAAGGCAGAGACGCCAACTTTGAAGGCAAGATTATCTCTTCATTGATTTTAAACAAACGAGTTGTTGAAGCTGGCCTTAATTTAAAAAATGCTATTGTTATGCATGTTATTTCTTTAGATGAAACAACAATACAAGGCCAGCTAAATTTAGAAGGAGCTGTTATTAAAGAATCTTTTTACGCTGGCTCAGCGACAATTGAAGGCGATTTAATTCTTATCAATGCTAAAATAAGCGGAGTTCTTAATTTAATTGCAACCACAATAAGGGGATCTTTAAACGGAGAAAGTATGGCTGTCTCTGGATTTTTAAGCTTAACAAGATCGCAAATTAGAGATGATGTTATTCTAAGAAAAGCAAAAATAAATGATGCCTTCCATGTTGGTTTAATTATAAGGGGCGATATCTATATGCGAGAAGCTATGATAACAGGTAGCTTTGATGCTGAAGAATCTTTTATTGAAGGCTCTTTAGATATGATGAATGCTTTCGTGGCCAATACTGTTAATTTAAAATCAGCTCAAATTGGCAACAGTTTAATAACAAAAAACGCTAATTTCAAGGGAGACGTTGAAATGACAGGATTAAAAAGCAAAGAAACTATAGAATAAAATATGGAGGGAAAATTTACCCATTTACACTTTCACAGCCATTACTCGCTTTTAGATGGATTGCCCAAAATAGACGACATCTTAAAGCGGGCAAAGACACTCAACATGACTGCTGTGGCAATAACCGACCACGGCGTTTTATATTCCGCTGTGGAGTTTTATAAAAAAGCGAAAGCTAGTGACATAAAGCCAATTATTGGCTGTGAATTTTATATTGCTCCAGAAGGAATGCTTAATAAAAGACCAAACATTGACGACAAGCGCTACCATCTAATACTTTTAGTTAAAAACGAAGTTGGCTATAAAAACTTAGTCAAACTTATCACTAAAGCACACTTAGAGGGTTTTTATTATAAGCCAAGAATTGACAACGAACTTTTAGAAAAACACACTGATGGCCTAATTGCTTTATCGGCCTGCATTCAAGGCGAAATTCCAAGAGCCATTATCAATAATAGAAAAGACGAAGCAATTGCCTTGGCCAAAAAATATCAAAAAATGTTTGGCGAGAATAATTTTTATTTAGAAATTCAAGAACACCCCAATATTAAAGAAGTAGCTAAGGTCACCCATGGGCTTATTGAGCTTTCCAAAGAATTAAACATTCCTCTTGTTGCCACAAACGATTGCCATTATTTAGAAAAAGACGATGCCAAAGCCCAAGATATTTTAATGCAAATTAATACAGGAGCTAAATCAAGCGATAAAGAACGGCTTTCAATGCTTGATGGAGATTTTTCAATGAGGCCTCCAAAAGAAATGTTTGACTTTTGCGAAAGAATGGGCGTTATTGAGGCCTATGAAAATACCCAAAAAATTGCTGACTTGTGCAACTTTGAGTTTCAGCTTGGTAAAACTAAATTACCCGTGTTCCCCACCCCCAACAATGAAACGCCAGAAGATTATTTAAAAGAGTTGGCTTATATCGGCTTGGAAAAAAAGAAAGGGCAATTTCCAGATATGGGAGAAGCAAAAAATCGGCTGGACTATGAGCTTTCCGTTGTTAGCCAAACTGGTTTTGCTGGCTATTTTTTAATTGTGCAAGATTTTGTTAATTGGGCAAAAAATAACCGTATAGTTGTGGGGCCGGGCCGTGGCTCGGCTGGGGGCTCTTTGGTGGCATACTTATTAAACATAACCGAAGTTAATCCATTGCAATATGGGCTTTTGTTTGAAAGATTTTTAAATCCTGAAAGAATATCAATGCCTGATATTGATTTAGATTTTACCGATAGAAGGCGAAACGAAGTTATAAACTATGTGGCAGAAAAATATGGCAAAGGAAATGTGGCTCAAATTATTACTTTTGGCACAATGGCATCTCGCGCTGTGATAAGAGATGTTGGGCGAGCCATGGAACTGCCTTATTCTTTTTGCGACCAAATTGCTAAAATGGTGCCTTTTGGTTTTTCTTTAAACGATTGCTTAGAGAAAGTAACAGAATTTCGCCAGCTTTATGATACCGATGCGGGAGCCAGAGAGCTTATTGACTTTTCTAAAAAACTTGAGGGCGTAGCAAGGCATGCTTCAACCCATGCTTGCGGAGTGGTTATTTCCAAAGACCCTTTAGACGAAATTGTGCCTTTGCAATATCCCTCACAGGACGACAAAACAATTATTACTCAATATGAAATGCACGCCATTGACGACCTTGGGCTTTTAAAAATGGATTTTTTAGGATTAAAAAACTTAACTATTATTGAAGACGCCTTGGCCAGAATTTATAAAGTTCACAATGAGGCGATTGAATTAGCAAATATTCCTTTTGATGACACAAAAACATTTAAACTTTTTCAAAAAGCCCAAACAACAAGCGTTTTTCAATTGGAAAGCTCTGGAATGAAAAGATATTTAAAAGAACTAAAGCCAACTACTCTGGAGGATATCATCGCTATGGTGGCTTTATATCGGCCAGGGCCCATCCAGTTTATTCCTGATTATATTGATAGAAAAATGGGCAAAAAACCGATCGAATATATGCACCCAAAGCTTGAGCCGATTTTACGAACAACATACGGAATTTGTGTGTATCAAGAACAGCTTATGCAAATTGCCAGAGATGTGGCTGGCTTCACTCTTCCAGAGGCCGACACTTTAAGAAAAGCTATTGGTAAAAAAATCCCTGAATTATTAAGAGCGCAAAAAGATAAGTTTGTTGATGGCGTTGTGAAAAACGGTTCTTCAAAAGTAATTGGCGAACGGCTCTGGGAATGGGTATTGCCCTTTGCTCAATATGGATTTAACAAGTCCCACAGCGTGGCTTACGCCATTATCGCCTTTCACACCGCATATTTAAAAGCTCATTATCCTGTGGAATTTATGGCCGCTGTTTTAACTTCAGAAAAATCTGATGTAGAAAGAATCGCTTTTTTAATTGATGAGTGTAAGGATATGAAAATTGAAGTTTTACAGCCCGATGTTAATGAAAGCTTCCGCAATTTTTCTGTGGTGCCAGGGCAAAAGCAAATTAGATTTGGCCTTTTAGCTATTAAAAATGTAGGCGAGAATATTGTAGACACCATTTTAGAAGAAAGAAAACAAAACGGGTCCTTTGCTGATTTTGCTGATTTTGTTTCCCGAATTGACTCAAAGGACTTTAATAAAAAATCAATGGAGGCATTGATAAAAACTGGGGCTTTTGATAAGTTTGAAGAAAGGGGCAAGCTTTTAAATAATTTAGAAGATATTTTAACTTTTAACCGCGAAATAAGAAAATCCAAAGCCAATACACAAGTGAGTTTGTTTGCCACCATTGCTGTGTCTGCTCCTTCTTTCCAGCTAAAAGATGGCCCTCCTATTCCTAACAAACAAAGATTGGACTGGGAAAAAGAGCTTTTAGGGCTTTACATTTCTTCGCATCCGTTAGAAAATGTAAAAAGCTATCTTACAAAGAAGGCCTTACCAATAAACCAATTAAAAGACCAGTTCCCTAGACAAAAAATAAGAATTGGTGGGATAATTTCATCAATAAAAAAAATCCTCACTAAAAACGGACAGCCAATGCTGTTTGTTAAAATTGAGGATTTAACCGACAAAGCCGAGGTAGTTGTCTTTCCAGCTATTTTTGAAAAATTCGGCGATGCGTTTCAAGAAAACAAAATTGTTCTTATCACTGGCAAAGTTGACTTTAGAGACAACTCCCCCAAACTAATTTGTGAGGAAATTGAGGAAATACTGGAGGCATAGCTTCGCTCCGCAATTTTTAATTCTTAATTTTTAATTTTTATTGAATTTTTAATGAATTAAAAAAGCCCTCCGAAAACATAAAGTTCTCTTTGGGCAAGGGAATCAGGAATGTTATTTTATAGAATCATTCCATAACTATCCATAGCGTCTTGCACATATTGTTCAGCCAAAGTCTTTGCTTCCGTTGCTGACAAATATACTTCTGCCTCTGTAGATAGAGTAAACTCTTCGACTTCCTTTGTGACAAGATTTCTAACCTTAATTTTATTATTTTTAGAAATATTCAAAATAAGAAACCTCTGAGTAAAGCCAGTAACCGTAATAACTGAACCTATAGAAATTCTTTCAATTGGAACCTTCATTGTTATCACCTCACTTTTTAAGTAGCGTTAAACATTAAAATTTAATAAACTAAAACTACAACAAATATGCAAAATAGTCAAGAAAATAAAATAGAAATTATCCGCCACTCACTTAGCCATGTGATGGCCATGGCGGTTAAAAAACTTTACCCACAGGTTAAGTTTGGCATTGGGCCTGCCATTGAAAATGGGTTTTATTATGATTTTGACTTGCCACGCCAAAGCTCCGAAGGAGCGAAGGCGGGTTTGTCCATTGAGGACTTGCCAAAAATTGAAAAAGAAATGCAAGTTATTATCAGCCAAAACATTGATTTTGTAAAAAAAGAAATATCACAAGATGAGGCTGAAAAAATGTTTGCTAGCCAACCCTACAAATTAGAACTTCTAAAAACTGTTGAAGCCGAGCTTCAACAACCCACCATTTATCAGAGTGGAGATTTTACGGATTTGTGCGCTGGGCCGCATATTGAAAATACAAAAGAAATCAATCCCCTATCATTTAAATTAAACAAATTAGCTGGTGCTTACTGGCGAGGAGATGAAAAAAATAAAATGCTAACCCGCATTTACGGCTTGGCTTTTTCAACAGAAAAAGAGCTAACAGACCATTTGCATATGTTAGAGGAAGCAGAAAAACGCGACCACCGCAAGCTTGGCAAAGAATTAGATTTATTTTTAATTGACCCAACCGTTGGAATGGGCTTGGCTATGTGGCAACCAAAAGGCGCTATGTTGTGGCGGATTATGGAAGATTTCTGGTATCAAGAACACTTAAAAAATGGTTATGAATTAGTGAGAACACCGCACATTGGCTCAAGAAAACTTTGGGAAACATCTGGCCATTGGGGGTTTTATAACGATAGTATGTACCCTCCGCTTGAAGTAAGCCAAACATTAAAAGACAGTCAAGAAGGCAAAAAATCAGAAATAAAAGAGGAGTATTTATTAAAGCCAATGAACTGCCCTTTTCATGTTACTATTTATAATTCTAAACCACGAAGCTATCGGGACTTACCAATTAGATGGGCGGAATGTGGCACAGTTTATCGCTATGAAAAATCAGGCGAGCTTTCGGGCTTAACTAGGGTACGGGGCTTTACTCAAGACGATGCCCACATTATTTGCGCTAAAGAGCAAGTAAAAGATGAATTAAAAAGAGTGGCTAATTTTATTATTTTTATCCTCAACACTTTTGGGTTTAAGGAATTCAATGTTTATTTATCATTAAGAGACCCGAACAACAAAGAAAAATACGCGGGCAATGACGAGGGCTGGGAATTTACCCAAAAAGTACTGGAAGAGGTAGCAAAAGAACAGGGTTTAAACTACAAAACCCAAGAGGGCGAAGCAGCTTTTTATGGCCCCAAATTGGATTACAAAATTAAGGATTGCTTAGGCCGAGAATGGCAATGCTCAACATTACAGTTTGATTTTAACTTACCCCAAAGATTCGATATGAGTTTTGTTAATCAAAGAGGCGAAAAAGAAAAGCCCTATGTTTTACACCGAGCTTTATTTGGCTCTTTTGAAAGGTTTATTGGTGTTCTAATTGAGCATTATGCTGGGGCTTTTCCTGTGTGGTTGTCCCCTGTTCAGGTAATTATTTTGCCAATTGGGGAAGCGCATCAAAAATACGGCCAAGAAGTTTTGGATTTATTAAAACAAAACAATATCAGAGCCGAAATAAATTTAGACAACGATACTATTGGCAAAAAAATCCGCGATGGCGAAATGCAAAAAATCCCCTACTTAATTATTGTTGGTGATAAAGAAGTTTCTGCTGGCACGGTGGCTGTTCGTTCCCACAACGAAGACCTTGGCGTAATGACAGCTGAAAAATTTATTGGTATAATAAAACAAAAAGTCGAGAATAAGAATTAAGTAATCCGTTATTGGAAGCGAGCCGTAAGGCGAAGCTTGAAATTTACGGAGGACTTACCCCAGTTAAATAAAATTTGAGTACAAATTTTAATTTTAAATTTTTTTCAAAAAATTTAAAATTATTTAACGGGGTGTAAGAACTCGTAAATTCACTCGTGGCTAATCGCCACTCATTCATTAACGATTTCTAACATGTTCAAAAAAATAATCTTTCTCGCAATTATCTCGTTAGTTATCGCAACATTTGGTGTGGCATTGGCGCAAGACGCTACAGACACAGCAACAGGCACAGTTATAGCAACCACATCAGAGGAAGCAATAACTGCCCAGGACTTGGGAATTAACGAGCCAACCCTACTTCCAGACAACAAGTTTTACTTCTTGAAAAATTGGAGAGACGCCATCCAGTCAGTTTTTACTTTTGGCCAAGAGAAAAAAGCTACTCTTAACTTAAAAATAGCGTCAACAAAACTTTTGGAAGCAGAAAAACTGGCTGAAAAAACAAGCAACTCCAAAATTTTAGAAAAAGCCACCGAGCTTTATAGTAAACAAGTTGAAAAAATCAATAAAAACATTGATAAGTTTAAAGGCACAGCCACCTCAAGCACAGCCATCAGTAAGTTTCTTGATAAATACACCAAACAGCAAATTCTGCAAAATCAAATATTAGAAAAGCTTGAAGGAAAAGTTCCCTCTTCCACAATGGAGAAAATAAAAGAAAACAGAGAAAAACATTTGGAAAAATTCGGCCAAGTGATGCAAAAATTAGAGGATAAAAATAAGATTCAAGAAAGATTACAAAAAGCGCTTAATGGTTTAAAAAACACTGATTTGAAAGAAATAAAAAATTTAGAAATATTACAGCAAATAAAAGAAAGGTTTCCCAGCTCCACCCAGCAACAAATTCAAGGGGCAGTAGAGCAAGGACTCTTACAGCTAAAAGAAAAATTGCAATTAATACCAGCTAAAGACCAAGAAAAAATAAGCAATTACTTAGAAAAAGCGCAAGGAACCGTTGAAAAGAAAATGGAGATTATAAATGACTTTAAAAATAGCTTGCCAAACAGCTCAACTTTAAAACAAAAAGTTGAGGCCTTAAAAGAAAGAATACAAAACAGCTCAACCACAAGGCAATGGGGCAAGGATTGTGTCTGCACGATGGAAGTAGCTCCAGTTTGCGGGGCAGATGGCAAAACATACGGCAACCCCTGTAAAGCCAAATGCTTAAATATAGCGATTGTTAAGCAAGGTCCTTGCGGCGAAAAAGCAACAACAACCCAAAACACAGTTGGTAATAATAAGATTCTTGAAAATGCCACAACGACAAACTAACTAGTATAAAAAAGAGGAAGGCCCGTCCTTCCTCTTTTTTGTTGGCCTAAAATATGCTTAAATAACGCAATGAAATACCACATAATTACACTCGGGTGCCAGATGAACAAGTCCGACAGCGAGCGAATTGCCTCGGTTTTAGAGAAGGCAAGCTACAAAAAATCCCCTACCCCAAAAGGAGCAAATTTAGTTGTCATAAATATGTGCTCGGTTAGGCAAGACGCTGTAAAAAGAGTTTATAATTTAATCCTAAACCTCCGCACCCCCGCCTCCGCTCAAGGCTACGGCGGGCGAAGCAGCAAAATCATAATTACCGGATGCATTTTAAAAACCGATAAAGAAAAACTAACTCCATTAGTTGACCATATTTTATCTATAAAAGACCTAGCCAAGTGGCCTGCTGTTGAAGCTCGGTTTTGGGGCTCCCTAAAAACCGAGCTTCAACAGCGAACCCAAAACCGAGCTTCAGGAACTCTCGCATATCTAAAAACAAAACCCAACTACCAAACATTTCCCAAGGCCTTTGTGCCAATTTCGTTTGGCTGTAATAACTTTTGCTCTTATTGTGTTGTGCCCTACACCAGAGGCCGTGAAATCCACCGCAAAGAAAAAGAAATTTTAAGTGAAATAAAAGAATTAATTGCTAAAAAATATAACCACATCACGCTTTTAGGTGAAAATGTTAACTCTTATCCAAATTTTGTTAAACTTTTACAAAAAATTACAGCCATAAAAGGCAGTTTTAAAATGAATTTTATGGCTGCTAACCCACATAATTTTAGCGATGAGTTAATTGCTGAAATTGCCGTTAACCCCAAGCTGGAAAAATATTTG
This sequence comes from bacterium, assembly GCA_030648255.1. Lineage (GTDB taxonomy): Bacteria > Patescibacteriota > Minisyncoccia > Minisyncoccales > CG1-02-41-26 > STD1-80. The sequence goes on along the minus strand of JAUSHZ010000010.1, from coordinate 5,782 downwards.
CATTTACCATTACAATCAGGTGACAACGGAATTTTAAAAAAAATGAAAAGGCCATACACGGCTGGGCAATATTTAAAATTAATCGCTAAAATAAAAAAACAAATTCCCGATGTTAAAATTGTCACCGATATTATTGTGGGCTTTCCCGGAGAAACAAAAAAGGCCTTTCAAAAAACCATTGACATATTTAACAAAGTTGGTTTTTATCAGGCCTATATCGCGAAATATTCTCCCCGAGCTGGGACAGCCGCCTTTTATCTAAAAGACACCGTCCCCCCCGAAGAAAAATCCCAAAGAGAACAGGAGTTAAGGAAACTTATCTAATACTTTTTCCTTAAAACTTCCATCATGGAAGCAACTTCATCTCCAACATCAAGGGAGGCGTAATATTTTATGATAAAAATAGAAGTTAACTTCTCTCCAGAAATTATAACACTAAAAATTGGTCCAATTCCCTCTGATGTGAAAAAACGAACGGAGTCATCTGTAATATCAGAATAAGTAGCATCATCAGAAAGAGGAAATGTCTCTTCTGGAAATTCCCCAAAAATATTTACAAGAAATTCTCTATACTTAAAAATTTCCCGTAGAATACTTTTCCCACATTCAACCATGCTATCTTTTTGAGAATTATCAGAATAAACCGGAACTAAGAATACTCTATTTTGCATCTTTCTACTCCTTTAAAAAGGTTACTCAAAAAAATATGAACTCAAAGAATAAAAATATTCTACAACAAAAAAAGCGAGAAAACAAGCTAATTGTGATTCTTGGCCCGACAGCTTCAGGGAAAAGCGAGTTGGCGATTAAGTTGGCTCGCAAATTCAATGGCGAGATTGTTTGCGCTGACTCAAGGCAAGTTTATAAAAGAATGCTTATCGGCACTGCCTCTCCTGCTGTTGAAGCTCGGTTTTTAGGGAGCCCAAAACCGAGCTTCAACAGCGAGCCCAAAACTGAGCTTCAACAGCTTCCATCTCACTATCTGTTTAATTTTAGGGAGCCGAATAAACCGCTTAATGTGGCTACTTATAAAAAAATGGCTGAAAAAGCCATAAAAGATATTCAAAAGCGGGGTAAAATTCCATTTTTGGTTGGGGGTACTGGGCTTTATATCAAAGCAATTGTTGACAACTTGCAGTTTCCCAAGCTAAAACCAAGCCCAAAATTACGCAAGGAGTTGGAACAAAAAACCGCTCCCCAACTTTTTGCTATGTATAAAAAACTCGACCCCAAGGGAGCCAAACAAATAGATAAAAATAATAAACGCCGTCTTATTAGAGCCATTGAAGTATGCAAAATAACTGGCCAACCGTTTTGGGCCCAGCGAAAAGAAGCCACTCCCCTATTTGATATTCTGCAAATTGGCATTGATGTGCCAAAACCAGAGCTTGAAAAAAGAATAACCAAGCGAGTTAATAAAATGTTTAGACAAGGCCTAGAAAAAGAAGTTAAGGCCTTGGTTAAAAAATACGGCTGGACACCTGTTCTGAAAAATACAATTGGCTATCAAGAGTTTCAGGGGCTCTGGAAGGAACCGAGTGCCTTGTACTCAAGGCACTCGGTTCCTTTAAAAAACCTTATCTCCTTGCACACAATCCAATTTGCCAAGCGCCAAATGACTTGGTTTAAGAAAGATAAAAGAATTGCCTGGGTAGATGGGCTATCCCAGGCAAGAAAACTAGTTGGTTTTTTTAATGCGATAAAATACAGATCATAACAGCTACAAGAAAAGAGCCGAAAAAAAGCAATGCCACCTTTAAAAAGAAAATGGGAGTCATTGCCCATTTTATTCTTTTTACCAGGTCCATCTTTAGCAAGCTGGCCATATCCCGCTCTCCCTTGTATTCCGTCTTTATAATGTCCCAGACTACATCCAAACAAGATCTTTCTCCTTTTCCATTTTGCATTTCACTTTCCTCCTAATTGTATATCTTCCCCAATCAGCAAGATCTAAAATGAATAACTACAAGGACCAAAATCACAACACAAAAAAGAAAAACGCCTCCTTCTAAAGCTCTTCCATTCACACCATCCACCTCCTTTTTAAAAAACAATATAACGCAATTCGTGCGATCGTCGGAATTGCGTTATGTATAAATTTTGTCCACCAAAGATTTGGTATTATCAACTCCAAAAACTTTAAAGAAGAATAGAAAATTTTCTTCTAATTCTTTACCGATAAGTTTTATATTTTTCTCTGGCATTTGCCAAAGATTTTTTTTAAAAATTCCAAGAGTTTTTTTCCGAAAGTTTTTGAAAAACTGTATGTTGCTCCAAAAATTTTCTTTTTCTTCTGCAAAATTTTGATCCACCCAAGAATGCATATTTTTATTTAAACTACTTGGAAGATATCTACTATCAAAAATAATATCACTAAACAGGGTAGAAAGATGAATCTCTAAAACTCCTGCTTTTTTTAATTCTGTAAATTGCGCTTTTTGCAGAGTTGAAGCCCCATGCTGAACAATGCCAGATATACCATATTGCTTAGCAACCCACACCAGTTTTTTTATATTCTCATAGTCAATATTAATTGGCGCAAAATCACCAGAGGTTAAAATTTTCCCCCCGTGCCTGGTACCTGTTTGGCAAGAAACTTTTGTTAGCCCTTGGCATTTTTTTAAAAAACTATCAAGTTCAGCGCTTGTTGTTTCCGCCCCGCCAATACTGCTAACTTCCCCGCCAATTGCCACCTCAACTCCTTGGGGCTGATTTTTTTTGATAAAGTCAATAAAATTATTGGTTTGTTTAATGTTATCCTCTAAAGACAAAGCCGAACAATCAATATCAAAATTATAAAATCCAGCGTTAAATGATTTTAAAATCAAATCCTGCAAATTATTTATTGCCTCTTCTGTGATATCCTTTAAATAAAAATGATCCCCTTGCAAGAAAATTGGGCCTTTGTATTTTTCTTTAATAGCTGCTCCCAGAATACACAGGGAAAATTCTTCCGAGTTTTGCTTGGTGTATTCCATTTCTGAACTGGCAATTTCTAAAATAAAAGCTCCTGCCTTTGCTTTTTTAGCAGATTTAAAAATTGCGCAAGCTGTATCAAAAGTCAAAGCTCGTATATTAAAAGCTGGCACAGAAAAATCAGTTATATTGCTCTTGGTAATTTCTTTATAAAGCGGGGCTATTGAAGCCAAAAAAATCCCTTGCTTTAACGCTTTCTTTCTTACTTTTGGCAAAGCCTCTTTTGCCTTGCCTTTTAAAATTGCTCTTTGAATAAAATCTCTCATAAATAGAAAGGTTGACAAGCTTTCTCGCTATACCAACAACTTTTGTAAAATATCCTTGGCAAGCTCTGGGCTGGCTTTGCCTTTTGTTTTTGCCATCATTTGGCCAATTAAAAATTGCATTGACGCTTGCTTGCCTTTCTTATAATCCTCAACCGATTTAGGGTTTTCATTAATAATCTCTTTTGCAATTGTTTCAATCTCTATTGTATCGGAAATTTGCGATAAATCCTCTTCTCTAATAATATGCGAAGGGTCGCTGCCTGTTTGCATCATTTTTGTTAAAACTATCTTGGCAATTTTGCTGGAAATTTCATTTAAATAAATCTTTTTAACAAATTCGGCAAAATTTTCTGGGCTAAATTTTAACTCCTCTTCCTGCCCCAAAGCATCATTTATTAAATAATTTGCTGCAATTTTTGCCAATTTTTTCATTTCCTCGTCTTTTAGCTCTACTCCCTTTTCCGAACCAACCCATTCGCCCAATTCCGAAACAACTTTTTCAAAAAAATCTGCCAAGTCCTTTTTGCCAATAAAAACATCAATGTCTCCTGCTGTTAAGCCATACTCTTTTTCAAATCTTTCTCTTTTTCCACTTGGCAATTCTGGTAATTCTTTCTTTATCTCTTCAATAAAATCGTTGCCTAAAACCAACTTTGGCAAATCTGGCTCGGGAAAATATCTGTAGTCATGGGCTTCCTCTTTCTGCCGTTGGGAAAAAGTAATCTTCTTGGCATCATGCCAGCCCCTAGTTTCCTGAATAACTTGGCCAAATTTTTCTAATATCTCTGTTTGCCGTTTTATTTCATAGCCAACCGAAGCTCCGGCCACAGCAATAGAATTTAAATTTTTAACTTCCACTTTTGTGCCAAATTCTTTAGCGTCTTTTGGGGCAAGCGATATATTTACTTCGCACCGCATTTCCCCTTTCTCCATATTAGCCCCTGAAACATTTAAATATTTTAAAATAAGCTGGAGCTCTTTTATGAACTCTTTTACTTCTGCAGCTGTTTCTAGGTCTGGCTCTGTTACCAGCTCCATTAATGGCACGCCAGAACGATTGAAATTAACCAAAGAATAATCAGCCCCCTCGGGGTGCATTAAGCTGCCTGTGTCTTCTTCCATATGGATTCTGGTAATTTTTATTTTCTTTTTACTGCTAGGTAAGTCTAAATAACCACCTTTGCTCAACGGAGATTGATATTGTGAAATCTGATAGCCTTTGGGCAAATCTGGATAAAAATAGTTTTTTCTTTCAAAAAAACTTTGCTTGTTGATTTGGCAATTTAAAGCCAAAGCAGTTTTAATTAGCTTTTTTATGGCTTCTTTATTGGTAACAGGAAGCGTTCCAGGGTGTCCAAGACAAACAGGGCAAACGTTTTTATTGACCTCAACTTCGCTTGAGTCGTTCTTACAGGAACAAAACATCTTAGATTTTGTGTTCAACTCTATATGTATCTCTAACCCTATTGTAGGTTTGTAAATCATAAATTAAAAACTGAAAATGAAAAATGAAAAACGGCAATCTAAAACTTAAAAGTTTCGCTCATTTTTAATTTTTACTTGTGGTTTTTCATTTTTAGTTTTTCATTTTAACTTTCGTTTTTGGCTCGCTTTGTATGCCTTTGCAATTTCCACGCTTGAGCTTGTGCCAATTATATCCGCTCCCGCTTCCACCATCATTAAGGCGTCTTTCAATGTTTTTATTTTAGCCGAAGCCTTTATCTTAAGCCCAGGAGCTGCTTTTGCCATCATTTGTAAGTGCCTGGCTTTTTCTTTTAATTCAAAATGATCTAATGGGTCTTTTTCAGTAGCTGTTTTCACGCAAAATGCCCCTGCTTTTTTCACAATCTCGCTGGCTTTTTTGATTTCTTCATCTGTTAAATATCCAGAGCCAATAATAACTTTAGTTGGCAATATCTTACAAATTTCTTTTAAATCTGCCAGTACTTCGTCGTATCTTTCATACTTTATATCAATAACATTAATAACTACGTCAAGCTCATCAGCCCCGTCTTTTTTGGCTTGCTTGCACATTTCTACTCTTTTTGAATGATGGCTCAAGCCCATTGGCGGGTCAATTAAAACAACTACTTTTATACTCGTGCCCTTTAACTCTTTTTTAACCAAGCCAACCCATTGAGGGTTCACATCAACCCCGCGAAAGCCATAGGTTTTTGCCTCTTGGCAAGTTTTAATTATATCTTTCTCTATTGCGTTGCGCTCAATGTTAGTGTGGTCGATCATTTTTATAACATTTGGTATTTTTGGCATAAAATTTTTGTTTATTTAGTTCCCCCGAGACCCGACTTCGTCAAACTTGAGCCCCGAGCCCTTGAGAAGTCGGGTCTCTTTGACTGAGTTAATTATATTATTGTAGCAAATTTTATATAACATAAAAGGGCGAGTCTTATCCAATACAAAATGCGTGTGAAATGAGTCCTCATTCTAACGCAAAATGAGCCTGAAAGGCTCATTTGTGCGGTAGTGTGTGAATCGTTATCATTGGGGTATATGACTATCACAATGAACGACTCACACAT